>JAKSNZ010000039.1 GCA_024405855.1 Paludibacteraceae bacterium | reverse complement strand
TGTGATGGTCTTTGTTACTACATTCATAACAGTACTCCTTATTTTAATGTTAAAATTGTGGCAAAGATACAAAAATTATTTGTACTTTTGCAAGATAAGCCTATAAATTTATGAAAACAAGACATATTACACTGCTTTTAACGCTGTTTTTTTCTGTGTCAGCCGTTTATTCACAACAGGTTGGCGGATATAAGCCAGCACCTGTAAATCACCATAAATACAGAGTTTCACACCTGAAAACCAATGAATTACCCAAGCAATATGACTCACGTGACCATGGGTATATTACAGAATCGCGTAATCAGCAGATTGGCGGCACTTGCTGGGCTTTTGCCACTTGTGATGCAGTTGAGGCACTATATAACAAATTAGGATATGATGAGGGCTATCTGTCGCCTCAACTCATATCAAACTGCCATTACGGTTTTTTGTGGGAAAAGACATTGGGCGGAAACTTTGATATGTCAATTTCCATTTTGGCTAATATGAAGAGCCTTGCATACGAAAACTCATTCCCCTACGATGCGTACGACACAGAGTGTAAACCGTTTACTGCCAATGATTTTCCGGCATACACGCTTGGAGCGTATATTCTGCCTGAAGGTGATATGACTGCCATTAAGGAGTGCATTTATGAGTACGGGGCAGTGGGAGCATCTATGTTTTATGATAATGCTTATTATGATAGCAAAACAAATACCTATAAATATACAGGAGATGAATTTACAAATCATGCCATTTCTCTTATAGGCTGGGATGATGAGAAGGAGGCTTTCATAGCAAAATTCAATTGGGGAGCCACTAAGTTTGATAAAGGTGTAATGTATATATCGTACGCCGATACCAAAATAACAACGGAATGTTACGCCTTTACAGACAGAACAGAAAAAGCACAAGTGCAGAATGTCTATTACTATGACAAGAGCGGATATACGGGGTATTATCCTGGGAAGGGGCACACTATTTCAGGGTTGTCATATTTCACCCCTACAAAAAAAGAGATTCTTACCAAAGTGGGAACATACGTGTCAAAAGCAAGCACAGAAGTTACATTTACCGTTATGGTAGGGGCGGATGTTGTACTGGAAAAAACCATAGAATGCCCGTATGCCGGTTTTTATTCAGTGGAATTGGATACCCCTGTTGAAGTTGAAGGCAGATTCATAGTGGCTGTTGACTACTATGATGAAATTCCTTTGGAAACCAATATAAATGAGTACAATGACCCTGAATTCATACCTGTAGGCAATCAGTACATTCAAGTTGACGGCAAGGAAGAGGTAGCCATTGGTACAGATTCAAAGGATGTGAAATTTAGAAATGTAAATCTTTGCATTAAAGCATATACAATTGACCCTCTTCCAACAGCCGATACCACCACTCAAGATGCAGAAACTCCTGAAATTGAGAGTATTGACATTTACAAGACAGACGGTCAGTTTGTCAGGACAGTTGAACGCATAGAGGATTTTAACTCAAAAGGTCTGTTCATCTTTGTTGAACACTACAAAAACACGCAGGACGTAAAAAGCCATGTGGTGAACCAAATATTTTGAGAAGTAAAGGTCTGTTGTTTGCATTTGTCGTAATAAAGTAGTACCTTTGCAGCATAAAAAGGTATGATAATTACCCTCCCCCGAACCAATCGGGGGGGGGTAATTCGTTTAGAATCAACAAGATACAAATTTATTAGAATAATAATTAACATTTTTTAATAACTTAATTTTTAAACTTATGAAGAAAACGTTACAAAAAATTATGTTGGTTGCGGCTGGTTTGTTGCTGACAACTGGAGTGTGGGCGGCAACAAATGTTGCGCAGGTTATTAAGTCAGATGGAACCGTTAAAGGCACTTATGCTGATATTAAAACGGCTGTAAGTAATTGGACAGCAGGTACAACTCTACAACTTTTGGCTGATATTTCTACAACGGCGTACTATGGTAAAACCGCTGTAGGCGAATATTGGTTGAATTTAAATGGATTTGAGTGGAAATCCACAAGCTCTTACTTCACGTTATTTGTATACACAAATACGACTGTTTATATTTTTGATTCCAGTGAAAGTCATACTGGCACTATTAGAAACAATGTGGGATATCCAATAGCAATGTATGATGGGGGTGAACTTGAAATTAACTCGGGTTCTATATGTACTACCAGTAGTGATGCGGCTATTTATTGCTATATCGGTAACAATCCAACTAGGATAGTTATTGATGGAGAATATGCTGTGGTTCATGGTTTAGCTTATGGTGTTTTTGTTTGCGATAATGATTCTTTAGAGGTAAAAAATGGTGCTATTATAGCTGATCAGGGACATGCGGTTTTGAATAACGGCACTAGAACATTGCCTACATTTATTTCCATTTCTGGAGGAAAAATTATTGGGGGTACATCTGGCGAGGGTATATATCATCCTGGTCCAGGTACACTTAATATTTCAGGAGGCTACGTAGAAGGTCAGACAGGTGTAGAAATGCGTGCAGGAACTTTAACTATGACAGGAGGTGAGGTTGTTGGTATTTCATCAGAATCTGAAGATATCGCCAATGGTAACGGACCTTCTGCTGCGGGTGCAGGTATTGCCATTTGTCAGCATACAACTAAGAAAGATATGAATATTACAATTTCAGGAGGTACAATAAAAGGTTTTACACCACTGTATGAAGCAAATCCTGAGAAAAATCCTGAAACATCCATAAACAAAATTAAAGCAAATATCAATGGTGGCAATTTTGAGACTATTAATAATGGGAAGGATGTTATTTATATAGCAGACAAGAATATACTTGGTGAGTACACTGTTACAGGTGGCAAATATAGTAACTCTCCTGCTGCATACCTGCCTGCAGGTTATGTTGCAGTGGCAAGCGAAGATGATGAATATCCGTTTACTGTTGCAGAAGTTTCTGAAAATCCTGTTGAAACAGATGCAGACGGCAATTGGGAGAGTGCAGCAACATGGAAATCAGGTTCTGTTCCAACAGAGGCAGCACCAGTTATAATAAACAAGAGCATAACCATTACAAGCACAGAGAATGTGGCATACGCTTACTCAATAGTTATTGAAGAAGGTGGTGCGTTGACTGTAAAGAGTGGTACAATGCTTGTAGTTGGTGAGGGTGGCATTCTCAATGAAAATTCAAACAGCGGTCTTGTTGTAGAAGAGGGTGCCAAGGTGCTGATAAATCCTAACTCAACTAATACTAATCCCTATGCAACAGTAGAGTTAACACCTGCTATTGGAGAGTGTGGTGCTTATTCGGCAAGTGGATATTGGTGGCAGAGTTTTGCTAATCCAATGAACGGCGTTCCGTCTATTACGCGTTCTGGAGTTGATAATGGCTTGTTCTTCCAACAATGGGATGTGAAATCAGGTTGGGTTGATGTTACATCAGCAGCACAACTTGGAGTCCCGTTTAAAGGATTTATAATGACAAATAAGATTCCTGTTGGGAACACTATAAAATACGGTTTCAGTGGTAATTTGGCTGGTATTGCAAATTCTGAATTTGATTTCAGTCAAATAGGTTATGGTTTCTTTGGAAATAGCTATCTTGCTCCAATCAGTATTAAAACATTGCTTACAGATGTATCAGGAAATATTACTAAGAAAGTTACACTATATAGGAATAATCAACTGACAGATGTTACTCCGGAGGATATTGTAAAAGATATGCCTGGAACCATTAAGGAGATAAAGCCATTGGAAGGCTTCTATTTATTTAGTAAAGAATCAGACAGTCAGCATAGTGTTGATTATGCAAGAGCAGTGTTCAACTATAATATGGATGGCAAGGCTCCTGCACAACCTGAGTTGCGTAGTTCTTTCATTGAGGATATTGACTATACTGCCATTATCTCAATTGCAATGAGTAATGTTACAGATGTGACATTCTTCCAAAAAACAGATTACTTGAATCTTTATGAGTCAGCAGATTTCTCTAATTCAGAAATGAATGAAGGTGATACTCCTAAATTTATGAATGATGAGTATGGTATCAATTTATATGCTTTAGTGCCTTACAATAGTGATCCTATGTCTCATATTAATGCCAATAATCTTGAGGATTTGCAAATAGGCTTTACAACAAACAAAGCAGACCTCAAATATAAATTTACATTTGGTAAGGTTGAAGGCAGAGATGACTTGCTTTTGAATGATGCGGTTGCCAATAAGACAATTAAGATAGAGGAAGGTGCAGTATATGAGTTTGAGGCTGAGACTGGTTCTTCAGTAAACAATCGTTTCTCTATTATTAAGGCGGATGTTCCAACAATTGATTTGCAGAATACTGAAAATGAAGTAGTTGCTATTTATGCAATAGGTAATAGTGTTTATGTTGAGAATAATTTTGATTTGGCTGATATTGTCATTCTAAATACAGTTGGTGCCAATGTTCTTTCTTTGAAGGCAGAGAGTGCAAATAGTGTAAATTCAGTGGAATTGCCGGCAGGTTCATATATTGCTTCTGTGGGTGCAAATTCTGCTACAATTATTATAAAATAAATTAAAATGGTTATGAAGAAGAATTATATATCTCCGTCAGTTGTGGAGATAAGGATTGAATTTGAAACAGATATTATGGTAGGTGTGTCTTATGCAGAAAAAACCACACCTGGTAATGTGCCTGGTGGTTATATGTTCTGATGACATCTTTAGTGCTTATAACTTCAGCGGCAGAGATTTATTCTCTGCCGTTGTTGTTTTTTTAGTTGCAAAAGTTTACAAAAATTCTTATTTTTGCAGTTTGAAATATAATTTGCAAAAAAATGAACTTTTTTGAACATGTAGGAAAATACTCCCGCCTTATGGCAGGTGTGTTCACAAAACCGCAAAGATGGGGTGTCCTTTGGAAACAGTATCTTAAAGAGATAGAGAAGCAGGGGCTTCAGTCAATCCTTTTGACAATAATAATATCAATTTTCATAGGCTCTGCCATTACAATGCAGATGGTTCTCAACACAGAGAACCCTATGCTTCCAAAGTATGTGACAGGTCTTACAACCCGTGAAACCTTGTTGCTTGAGTTCTCATCTACAATACTTTGCCTTATTCTTGCAGGTAAGGTAGGCTCAAACATTGCTTCTGAGATAGGTACAATGCGTATTACTGAGCAGATAGACGCACTTAAGATTATGGGCGTGAACGCTGAGAACTACCTTATTCTGCCAAAAATACTTGGTTTTGTAACCATTATTCCTGTATTGGTTATTTTCAGTATGTTCTTTGGCTTGCTTGGAGGCTATATCATTGCACTTACGGGTGTGCTTTCCCCGTCACAGTATGTTATGGGTATTCAGTATGCGTTTAATCCGTACTATGTAACCTATTCTGTAATAAAGTCTCTTTTCTTTGCTTTTATAATATCGTCAGTGTCATCATATTATGGTTACTACGCATACGGTGGTGCATTGGAGGTTGGTAAGGCAAGTACAAATGCTGTTGTAAACAGCAGCATAATAATTCTTCTGTTTAACGTAATTCTAACTGATCTTTTACTGGTATGATAGAGGTTAAAAACGTAACAAAGTCATTTGGTGACTTAACGGTGCTGCATGATATATCTGCAGTGTTTGAATCAGGAAAAACTAACCTTATTATAGGTCAGAGCGGTTCAGGTAAGACAGTTTTAATGAAGAGTGTCATTGGCATCCATCAAGTTGATGAGGGTCAGATTCTTTATGACGGCAGAGATTTGGCAAAGATGACAAAGAAAGAGGTTGGAATCCTACGTCGTGAGGTTGGAATGCTTTTCCAGGGCTCAGCACTTTTTGACTCAATGACAGTGGAACAGAATGTAAGGTTCCCGCTTGAAATGTTCTCAGACAAGAGTAAGCAAGAGTGGGACGATAGAGTTGCCTTTTGTCTTAACCGTGTTGGACTTAGCCACGCCGCAAAACTTTATCCGGCAGAGATAAGCGGTGGTATGCAGAAACGTGCAGCCATAGCCAGAGCCATAGTTTTGCAACCTAAATATCTGTTCTGTGATGAACCAAACTCAGGTCTTGACCCAAAAACATCACTTACAATAGACCAACTTATCCATGAAATTACGGCTGAGTTTGATATAACCACTATTGTCAACACTCACGATATGAACTCTGTTATGGAGATAGGCGATAAGGTTATTTTCATTCATAAGGGCTATAAAGGTTGGGAAGGAGACAAGGATTCCATATTTGAGTCCGGTAACCAAGACCTTGAAGACCTTGTGTTTGCCTCAAACCTCTATAAGAAAGTAAAGAAGTACCACAACCTTAAATAGTGAATAGTGAAGAAAGAATAGTGAAAAGTGTGTTCCTCCCTTTAGGGAGGTTAGGAGGGAACTATTCTTTATTCTTTATTAACTATTAACTCTTAATCAGTATGTCTTTCCTATTTAATCTTCGCAAGCCCCGTAAGTACAATGTAAAGTACCGCTTCTATGATGAGCAGAAAGAGCGAATCAAGGAATCGGAGGAGAGGGTACGCAAAAAATTGGGATTGGATACTGAAAATGAAGCACACCCACATACCTTACGCAGAGGTGTGTTCAGAGATAGTGTTGAGAGTACAAGAGAGGAGAAAAGCCGTAATATGAGATTTGGTATAATAATAGGTATACTGCTTATTTTTGCCTATTGTTTTATTCACTATGCAGGACAATAACACTATACATACATTGTCGTCGGCTACAATCAATCAGATTGCGGCAGGTGAGGTTGTGCAACGTCCGGCATCGGTTGTAAAGGAGTTGACGGAGAACTCAATTGATGCAGGTGCCACTCAAATAGATATTGTAGTCCAAGATGCAGGTCGTACCTTTATTAAGGTTATTGACAACGGTAAGGGAATGAGTGCTGAGGATTCCGTTAAGGCGTTTGAACGTCATGCCACTTCAAAAATCAACGATGCTCAGGATTTGTTTTCCTTGCGTACAATGGGTTTCCGTGGAGAGGCTCTTGCCTCAATAGCGGCAGTCAGCCGTGTTGAGATGTTTACAAAAAGGGAGTCAGATGAACTTGGCAGTCATGTTGAGATAAACGGCGGAGAACTTGCCTTGCAAGAGTTCACCACTTGCAAAAACGGCACCCAAATAATTGTAAAGGATATTTTTTACAACATTCCGGTAAGGCGTAAGTTCCTGAAGAAAAATGAGACTGAACTGCGTAACATTTTGAATGTGTTTCAGCAGGTTGCTTTGGTGTACCCAAGTATAGGGTTTACATTCAGCCATAACGGCTCAGTTCTGTTTAATCTTAAAAAGGAGAATTTCCGCCAACGTATTGCATCGGTTTGTGGAGAGAAAACGGGAAAGGAGTTGCTTAGTATTGATGTTGATACCGTTCTTGCACATATCAGCGGTTTTGTGTCAACTCCGGCATCGGCGGTCAAGAAACAGCCTTCACAATACTTTTTTGTAAACGGAAGGTATATTCAGCACCCTTATTTTGCCAAGGCTGTGGCAATGGGGTATGACAAGATTTTGCCACAGGACAGCAAACCGCAGTTCTTTCTCTATTTTGACATTGAACCTGACAAAATTGATGTCAATATTCACCCTACAAAAACAGAGGTGAAGTTTGAAGATGAACAGTTGCTGTTTCCAATAATTGTATCGGCGGTTAAAGAGGCGTTGGCATCGTCATGTTCAATGCCGTCACTTATGTTTGACCAGGAGGACAAGATTGAAATACCTGTCAGTGTTAATGATTATGACAACTTAAAACAACCGCCTGTAACTCATAATACATCATATAATCCGTTTAGCTTACATCAGCAGGTCAGTACAGGTGGCTCTGCAAAAAGGAGTGTTGAAGGGTGGGAAAGCTTGTACAGCAGTTCCAAACCAACTGAAGGAAAGGAACCTGTACCACAATATGAGACAAGTGAAGAGCCTTTAATAAAGTCCAAGCCTGCGTTCAATGGTTTTACATTTGACGGAAAATACATTGTATGTGCCACTGAAAAGGGTTTGATGATAATAAATGCCTACAGGGCGTCTGTAAGGGTGCTTTATGATAAATTGTCAAATATGATTAAGTCAGGTAAAAGTGTGGGGCAGTCAGTAATGTTTCCTGAAGTTATTGAGTTTAATCAGTTGGACAACACCACATTTAAGTCTTTGAAATCTTCATTTGAGGCTGTGGGCTATAAGTTTGAGCCTTTTGGACAAACCGCTTGGCAGATTGCCGCAGTACCGTCTGTTGTGTCTGACAGTGAGGCAATTGAAATCATTAAGGATTTGACGGCTGATTCAGACGGAACATCGGTTGAAGATGTCTTACGGGAGTCAATATTAGTAAGACTTGCTGAAAAAGGGGCTTCAAAATCAAAAAGTCTGACAATGGAAATGGCATCGGAACTTGTGGAGTCTTTATTTAGCACTAAAATGCCTGCATATACGCCACAGGGTAATGCTGTGTACTATGTGATTGATAGTGAAACAATAAAAAACAAGATAGGGTGATGAAAAAGGTTTTGTTGATTTTGACTGTCATGGTATGTGGTCTGATGGCTCAGGCACAGACCAATGATTTTCTGCCTCCGCAACCAAAGAGCGCACGTGCTGCAGACTCTCATGTTAAAATGCTGTATAATGTTGATTTTCTGACATTCTTTGATAATAGGGAATATGACCGTTCTCCATATCAGCGTTCCCAAACATTGTTTGGTGTCAGACTTTCTCCTGAAATAGGTGTGCTTATTGCAGACAGTACAGTTGGTCAGCATAGAATTATGGCAGGCTGCTCATACATTCAGCCTATAGGTGCTGACTATAAGGATGCCAAAGTGTTGCCAACCATCTACTATCAGTTTAATAAGCGTGGATTTGGCGTACATCTTGGAATGCTTCCTTTTACAAAGATGATTGAGAATCTGCCAGACTACCTTATGTATGATTCCATAACCTACTTTCATCCTAACATTCAAGGTGCCTTGTTCAATTATCAGGATAAGAGAGGTTTTGTTGAGATAATGGCAGATTGGCGTGGTATGTGGTCAGCCGATACGCGTGAGGCTTTCAGGGTTGTTCTCAACGGCCGATACCAATATAAGTGGTTCTTTGTTGGTGGCAGGGCAATGATGAACCATCTTGCCTGTTATGCCCCTGATTCTCCCAAACCGCCTGTAGGAGTTTGTGATGACCTGTTAGGCAGTGCTTATTTTGGATTTGACTTAGGCAAGCGTACAAACGTAACTCCGCTTGACTCATTTGTAATAAGGGCAAATTACATAATATCATTTGAAAATGATAGGAATGCAGGTGTCCGCTATCTGCCGCAAGGCGGTCTGCTTGAAATATTCCTGCGATGGAAATGGATAGGATTCCGCAATGTAACCTATTACGGACAGTGCCAAATGCCGTTATTTCCATCATATAGATACTTGCTCAATCAAGGAGACGGCTTTTATCAGTCAACATTCTATAACCGTTCCGATATTTTCTTCTACATATACAATAATAGTTTTGTGAACTGCTTTGCCTCATTTAATTTCCATGTTGATGACAAGGCGTTCACCACTTCACAGCAAGTGATTGCACAGTTCAGCCTTGACGGTGTCTGGAACTACAAAAACAACAAGAAGAAACTTAGGTCAGTATTGGGCAAGTAATGTCAGAACATAAAAAAGCCGTGTCGCCAATTATGATCCAAACTTGAAAAAAGAAAGGATTTGGGGCCCAGGCTATCTTTGTAATCCGCCCAATCCTGAAAGGATAGCGGCACGCCATTGAAACACCTGAAGCACCCGGTTAAAAATTTAATTGTAAAGTTGCCCAAATGTGCGACACGGCAAATCATTTGCAAATATACAAAAACTTATGTAATTTTGCAACTTGTTACACATATAAAAATATATGGCGGTAAAAGACAAACCTGTAAATGTACTTATCAGAGCATCGTTGTTTGTTGCGGCGGTAGCACTGATACTGATTAGTCTACCTAATGATGCTCAATTTCAGTATCAATATGAACTTGGTAAACCATGGCAATATGACCTGCTTACCGCTGATTTTGATTTTCCTGTATATAAGGATAAGGCACAGTTGAAAGAGGAGCGTGAACAGGTGCTCAATAATAAGGTATATTACTTTTATGAGAACGAAAGTATCCACCCCGATGCGGCCAAAAAGATGCGCACGCATGTAGAGCAGATGATTGAGGGTAAGGTGGAGTCTCAATATATTGAGTATTTCAGAAAGGAACTTAATTTCCTGTATCGGGCAGGAATAATGGAAGACTCTCAGTATGAGATGGTTAAAGAGAGTGGAAGTGACCACATAGTGGTGCTTGACAATAATAATTTAGGAAAATCACGCAGTAAAGCTGACACATATTCCATTACAAGGGCAAAGCATCACATCAGACATAATAAGCCTGAACATCTTAAGGCTGAACTGTTTGACAAAATCAACATCAGTGTATTTCTTTCCGCAAACCTTATTCTTAATGAGGAGATTACTGATAAGGCGTTGAGTGAGGAGTATAAGAATGTTTCAGCCACTCAGGGAATGGTGCAGAGGGGGGAACGCATTATTGACCGCGGAGAAATTGTAACTGAGCAGAAAATGCTCATACTCAATTCATTAAAACAAGAGACATTGGACAATATGTCTCTTACTGACAGCAAGAAATTGAGTATGTTTGCAGGCTCAGCACTGCTTATTTCAGTATTTTTGGCACTGTTCTACCTATATTCCTATATTTTCAGAAAAAAATTCTTCTTTACAAACCAATATTGCATACTGACTCTTTCACTTATTGTTATATACACAGTAGCCACATCTCTTATAACAACATATCTTGAGCCGGAATTGGTCTATATAATTCCGTATGCACTTGTACCTATGCTTATAAGTGCCTTCTACGATACCAGAACCGCTCTGTTTACACATTGGACAGTGATGCTTATTTGTGTGTGTATAGTGGCGGTACCGCTTGAATTCATTATATTACAGGTGCCTGCCGGTATGGTGGCAATATACATGTCAAAGAATCTTGAACAGCGTTCACAATTTATAAAGACTGCATTCTCAGTTGTCATAGTATATTCACTGATTTATTTCTGCTATAACCTTATACTGAATGTTGATTTTGTTACAAGTGCAAACTTTTGGATGTTCCTTTGGTTTGGAATCAACGGTGTTCTGCTGCTGTTTGCATATCCGTTTGCATACCTTATAGAAAAAGGGTTCAAGTTTACATCAAACGTAACGCTACTTGAACTTTCAAATACAAACACACCTATATTAAGAAGGCTTTCAGAAAATGCACCCGGAACTTTCCAGCACTCTTCAATGGTAAGTAATCTGGCTGCCGATGTGGCAGTACACCTTAATGCAAATGGCCTGCTTGCAAGAACAGGTGCTCTGTATCATGATATAGGCAAACTGAAACACCCTGCATTCTTTACTGAGAATCAACATAACGGAGTTAATCCGCATACAAAACTTACCACTGAATCAAGTGCAACTGTAATAATAGGTCATGTTAAGAACGGTGTTGAGTTGGCAAAACAGAATAATCTGCCACAGTGCATCATTGATATAATAAGTACGCACCACGGAACCACAAAAGCCAAGTATTTCTATAACACTTGGATAAATGAGAATCCGGGCAAGGAGATTGATGAAAGCAAGTTTACATACGCAGGTCCTGACCCATTTACCGTTGAGCAGGGTATAATTATGATATGTGACGCTGTTGAAGCCGCTTCACGTAGTCTTTCAGAGTACACCGATGAGAGCATCGGGGCTCTTGTTGACAAAATTATTGACGGATTACTGATGGAACATCATTTGGACAACACCCCAATTCAAATGAATCAGATTGATGTCATAAAGAATGTTCTTAAGGAAAAACTGAAGAACATATACCACACCAGAGTGGCTTATCCTGAGGTTTCACGCAATTAATTGCATTTTTTTGAAAAAAACTTCCAATTTATTTTGGTAGGTGGAAAACTTTGTGTACCTTTGCAACCCCAAAAATATTTTTGGGATAAAGAGAATTTAATCAATAAATTACAATAAATAACAGACAATGCCTACTATTCAACAATTAGTAAGAAAAGGGAGAACGGTGCTGACAGACAAGAGCAAAGCCCCTGCTTTGGACTCATGCCCTCAACGTCGTGGCGTTTGTGTACGTGTTTATACAACAACCCCTAAAAAGCCTAATTCCGCTTTGCGTAAGGTGGCTCGTGTGCGTTTGACTAACCAGAAGGAGGTTAACTCCTACATTCCTGGAGAAGGTCACAATTTGCAGGAACACTCAATAGTTATGATTCGTGGAGGCCGTGTTAAGGACCTTCCAGGTGTACGTTACCACATAGTTCGTGGAACACTTGATACAGCCGGTGTAAACGGTCGTCTGCAACGTCGTTCAAAATACGGTGCAAAGCGTCCTAAAGAGGCTGCAAAAAAATAATAAGATTAGAGATTAACAAATAACAGTTATTAATACTGTTTTGTTTCTTGGAACATTAGGTTGAGTAAATTGGTTCAGGCGGAACCTTTTGAAGACAATATGGCAACCAAAAATCAAAACGGATAATTTATTACTAAGATGAGAAAAGCAACACCTAAAAAAAGGATTATACTTCCAGATCCTAAGTTCGGTGAGGTAATGGTTACAAAGTTTGTAAACCATTTAATGTTTGACGGTAAGAAATCAACCGCATTCACAATTTTCTACGATGCTCTTGAAAATGTAAAGGCAAAGATGCCTAATGAAGATAAGAGCGCTCTTGAAATTTGGAAAAAAGCCCTTGAAAACATCACTCCGCAAGTAGAGGTTAAGTCACGTCGTATAGGAGGTGCAACATTCCAAGTTCCTACAGAAATTCGTCCTGACAGAAAGGAATCCATTTCAATGAAAAATATGATCTTGTTCTCCAGAAAAAGAGGTGGCAAGACAATGGCTGACAAGTTGGCATCTGAGATAGTTGATGCGTTCAACATGCAAGGTCAGGCATTTAAACGTAAGGAGGATATGCACCGTATGGCTGAGGCTAACCGTGCGTTTGCACATTTCCGTTTCTAATAGAGAGATATCATGGCTAAGAAAGACTTACATTTTACAAGAAATATTGGTATTATGGCCCACATTGATGCGGGCAAAACCACTACATCAGAGCGTATTCTGTTCTATACAGGTCTTACCCACAAGATAGGTGAGGTTCATGACGGAGCCGCTACAATGGACTGGATGGAGCAAGAGCAGGAGCGTGGTATAACAATCACATCTGCCGCCACCACCACATT
>JAKSNZ010000038.1 GCA_024405855.1 Paludibacteraceae bacterium | reverse complement strand
GATTTCTCTGTAGATGAGGGTATTGCAAAACTTGAGAAGTTTGCCGCATCGGGGTTACTTTTAAGAATAACAGGATTTCCTGCATTCGGATATATGACACTGACCGAACTTGACAAGAGAGGTGTACACTTCACCTTCCCAAAAGAGAGCGTGCTTTTCTCTGGTGGAGGCTGGAAAAACTACACAGGCAAGACCATCTCACAAGAGGAGTACGCCACCCTTGTGAACCGTGTACTTGGGCTTACCCCTGACCGTATCAGAGATGTATATGGAATGGTGGAACACGGCGTACCCTATATGACCTGTGAGCACGGACATTTTCATATTCCTGTTTATTCAAGAGTGTGTGCCGTAGACCCAAGAACTATGGAGGTGCTGCCTGACGGAGAGGTTGGACTGCTGAAACTGATTACTCCGTATTTGCGTTCAACACCTGCCCTATCGCTACTGTCAACTGACCTTGGATGCGTAATGAGCGGCTGTCCTTGTGGCAGAGAGGGCAAATACATAGTGCTAAAAGGCAGAGGCGGAGTTAAGAAATACGCAGGTTGCGGAATAAGTGCCGCACAACTATTAAACAGAGGATGATATATGAAGTGGTATTTGTTTGGTGAAGTGCGTGATAGTGAGCGTATCACCGTGGAAGATATAAAACTTGTAATGAGTATGGCAAAAGAGCGTGTAGGTGAGATTCGCCGTGTGCCTATTGCCTATATACTTGATGTACTCAGCCGTGCCGGAGAAACCCTTGAGGATTTTGAGTCAGAGAGAGTTAAAAGCATTATTAAGATTATGCACAACCAACTTGGCTGGAGTGAGGCTATGGTTGTTGAGGGGCTTAAAGTCATTACAGATGTACTTAAATATGACCACCTTGAAGCCAGAATCAAGGCTGATATTGATGATATGGCGTACCTTGATGAGTTCACCTACAACAAGGCTTTCAAAGGTATGGTTAAGGCTGAGCCGTCAGGTGTGGTTTCCCATGTATCGGCAGGAAATGTCTTTGTAAGTGCCGTTGACACACTTGTACAAGGCATAATTACTAAGAATGTCAACATTCTTAAGATGTCAAGTGCCGACCCTGTTTTCCCTATGATTTTTGCAGAGATTCTGCAAGAAGTTGATTATAAGGGCGTACTAAGCCGTTCATTTGCTCTTGTACCATTCAAAGGCGGCGATGTTGAGGTGGAGTCAGTGGTTAAACTTGAGAGCGATGTGCTTGTAGTATATGGTGGAGAGGATACTGTAAAGGCTTACCGTCAAGGCACGGGATTACACACTAAAATAATTGAGTACGGTCCAAAATACTCACTTGCAATACTCTCAAAGGATAGTCTCAACGATGAAAATATGGATGGCATTGCCCATCAACTTGCAAGAGACTTTACAATGTGGGAGCAGTCCGCTTGTTCTTCTCCGCATGCTGTATTTATTGATGATGAGACACTTGCATCAAAATTTATAAAGGTGCTTGCAGAACAGTTGAACTATTGGGCAAGCGTCATACCCCATTCCGCCATACCTCTTAATGAGGCGGTTGAGATTACCCGTACAAGGGAACTTGCAAGGGTTGATGAGGCTCTTTCAGAGGCTGAGCTTGTGATACCTGCCATAAACAATCAGGACTGGACACTTGTACTTCAAAAAAATTGTGTTTTTAAGGTTAGTCCACATCACCGTACAGGGTTTGTAATCATTAGCAAAGACCATACTACTGATACCCTTAACGCTGTAAAAGAGTATGGAAAATTCATACAGTCAATAGCCATTGTGGCACCTACGGCACTAAAACTGAAACTTTCAGACGCACTTGTAGGCTTGGGAGCAGACCGTATAACAGAGATTGGCTGGATGACACGCCGTAAGCACGGCACACCACACGATGGTACAAGAGGCGTAAGTGAACTTGTGCGTTGGGTAAGCGTAGGCAGTGATGAGCCTTTCCAAAATCCGTTTGACTATTTGCCAAAAAGTGAGCGTGATGATATAACACTAATGAGGATTAACGCATTTTTGCACTATACGCGTATGAACTCACCATTCTACGCTGACAGACTGCCTAAAGAGGACTTGAAAAGTTTGGATGAGATAGCAAAACTACCTGTTCTTACACCTGATGAACTTAAAGCAAATCTGCCACCGAAAGGCAAAGGGCTGCTTACAAGAGAATTAGGAGAGAGCATATCCTATTCAAGCGGAGGCACCACAGGAGACCCTAAGTGCATTTACCGCACAATGGATGAGACACACGAGAATGCACGCCTTATAGGCAAAGGCTATGCCTTAAGCGTTTTTGAAAGGGGCGATGTGGTGGCAAACCTTCTCTACGCAGGCAATATGTGGGCTTCTTTCCTAAGCCACAATGAGGCTTTGGAGGCTGTAGGGGCTCATATTCTGCCAATAGCAGGCAATATAAGTATGGAGGTTATTGTTGGCATGCTTAAGGCTTACAAGCCTGTGGGAGCCATTTCAATACCATCAGTAATGTTAAGCATCGCTGAGTATGTTGACAAAAACAATGTGGAGGGTGTAACACTTAAAAAAATAGTTACAGGCGGAGAACATCTATTCCCTGAAGCAAAAAAATACATTTCTAAAATACTCAAAACAGAAGTTTTTGCCTCTACTGGCTATCTAAGCAATGATACAGGCTGTATAGGCTTTGAGTGCGAGGAGCAGATTAAAACCGCAACAGGTACCGCTATTCACCATATTCATGAGAGTTACTGTTATATGGAGGTGGTTGACCCGGAGACAAATCAGCCTGTACCTGACGGAACTGAAGGTAAGATTTTGGTAACAAACTTCACCCGCAGACTGATGCCGCTTGTACGCTACGATATAGGCGATATGGGCAGAATCCTGACAGAGCCTTGTCCTTGCGGACGCACCGTAAAGCAGATGGAACTGCTTGGCAGAAGTGATGATGTGCTTATCATTGGAGCAGGCAACACAGCCCTTTCAGCAATATCAAAAGTGATTGGAATGCTCCCTGAACTGAGTATGCACTTTAGAATGACAGCATCGGTTGAAGGACATAAAGACCTTCTTACAGTGGAAGTTGAAACAATAAGACCTTGCTCTGATACCGAATTAAAGGCACTTTCAGAAAAACTTTATGAAACCCTTATGCGTAATGACCATAACTTTGAGACAATGGTGAATACGGGTACTATCTGTAAGCCTAAGACTATAGTTCTTAACCCCGATACCCTGCCCCGTAACCCACGCACAGGAAAACTGAAACAAGTGATAGACAAACGCATTTAATGGCTACGCAACTATTTGATATTAAAGTAAGTTCAGAGAACTACCATTTGGAGCCTCTGCAACAATATGTTCAGGCAGTGGCAAAGCACTGTGGCATTTCTGATGAAAAATGCTTTCAACTGAGCATTCTGCTTGAGGAGGTGTTTGTACGCATTGTACGTTACGCCTATAATGGAGAACCTGACCATGTTGTACAAATTCAGGGAGAGACTAACGCACAGTCATTTGTAATAAGGTATATGTACAGGGGAATTCCCTTTGCATACGACCCTGACCAAGCAAAAAATGAGGAAGACAAAATCAGCCTGCAACTTATAAGAGTTCTAAGTACTTCATACAGAGTTATTTACAATGGCAAAGACGGACAAACAATTGAAATGAGTATGGCTTTGCCATCATCTTCACTTGAGGAAATGAAAAAAGTTTCTGAAAATGCCGCTAAGAATGCAGGCAGGGAGATTGTTCTTGCCACCGATGCCACCAAAATGCGTTTGGCAAAAGCCTCTGACCTCAAAAGCATTGTCCGCTGTCTGTATGAGGTTTTCGGGTACAACTATTCAGCAGCCTCAATGTATTCACCTGGTGATATTGCGGAGCGTATGAAAAGCAAAGTGTATAAGGGAATTGTCTGTACAAACACACAAAATGAGGTGGTGGCTCACATTGGTATGGTAAAGGCAAACCCAGACGATACAATTTGTGAGAGCGGAATGGCGTTTGTATCGCCGCAATACGGGAAAAGAGGATTATTCTCAAAACTGAAACAAGCCTTGATTGAACAGGCGGCAAAAGACAAACTGAGAGGTGTGTTCAGCAGTGCCGTTACTTTCCACCCTTTCACACAACAAGGGAACAACGCAATAGGTTGTATTGAGACAGGAATGGAATTGTCTTATATACCTGCTGATTTACAGAGTGTTGTATCTAAGGCAAACGGACAACGTCAGGCTGTAATGAACTACTTTAAAGCAACCGCACATACTGACAAGAGAAATATTTACATACCCACAAAACATAGGCAGATTATTGAAAAGACCTATAATCTGCTTAACATAGAACGCACCCTACTGCAAAACGGAGGAAAGCCTACGGTTGAGCATTCTGAGTACGCATACACATTTAAGGTTGACTGGGACCAATCAATATGTCAGGTTTCTACCATAGGTAAGGATTTTGAACTGTGTATGAAGCGTAACTTTATGCGCGGTCTCTCAGACGGTATGCAGGTGTTCTTTCTGCAACTTTCACTAAGTGACCCTGCAATTGATTATGCTACAGCCATAGTTGAAAAAATGGGATTCAGTTATTCAGGCATTATGCCATACGAATTACACGATTCTGACACCATACATTTTCAATATATAGTTGACACAAACCTGAACCCTGACCTTATAAACGCAGTAAGTGATTGGGGTAAAGAGATAAAGGAATATGCCATAAGGCAAATGCATCTAAAAGAGCAATACAGATGATAGAAGCAACCTCTACATATAAGAGTCTGAAACAACTGAACTATTCCACTCTGACTATAGGTTCAGAGAAAATAATATGGGACATTATGCAAGCCTTGAACACAGACAATAATAATATACGTCTGGCACTTGAGGAGGCTATTGTAAACATTATAAACTACGCCTACCCGTCTGACGGACCGTTAAGAGTGGAGATAGCGAATGAAAGTGGTACACCTATGGTTACTCTTTGTGACAGCGGGAACCCGTTCAATCCACTTGAACAGAACGATACAGAACTTAGTGATGACCTTGAAACACGCAAAATAGGTGGCTTAGGCATTATGCTTATAAAGCAAATGACATCTTCACTCAGATATGAGCGGTCACTTGGCGAGAACCGTCTGACATTGGTTTTTTGAGACTACAGATACCTTACACACAACATTGTAATGTCATCACTTTGAGGAGCATCTCCTGTGTGCTCATCAACCTTTTGCAGAATATAGTCAATAGAATCTTTTGCACTTTTCCCTGCACACTCCCTGAAGGCTGTAATGGTTGCATCGTTGCCAAATTCTTCATTTTTTGTATTGACGGCTTCAGTTACTCCGTCTGTATAAAGCAGTAGAGAATCACCTTTTTCAAATTTGACACGTTTTGTGTGAAATACTGCATCACCATTAATTCCCAAAACACCGTCATCAGTGCCAGGCAACCAGTCGATGCCATTCTTGGCACTGTTCCATATAGGTAGATTATGACCGGCATTACAATAGTCCAAATAACCGTTCTCAAAGTCAAGCACACCTGCAAACACAGTGCAGAACATACATTGGTCATTGTTTATTGCGGCATCATTGTTTATTTTCTTCACTATTTTTGAAGGGTCATCTGAAACGTCTTTCAACACAGAATACTCACTTGAGAGTCCTGCCATAAAAAATGCGGCAGGCACACCCTTCCCGCAAACGTCTCCTATGCAGAAAAACAGTTTATTCTGTTTTATTGAATAATGATAAACGTCTCCGCCTACATATTTTGAGGGTATCAGTTTGGCGTAAATATCAAGAGACGGTTGGTTTGGCAACTCTTTTGGCAACATACATTGCTGCATCTGAGAGGCTATGTTCAAATCCGCCTCCATAGCGGCTTTTTGTTTTGCCTCCTCTTTTTGTCTCTTCATAAAAGGTTGGGCAATAAAATATACGCTGAGTATTATGGCAATAACAAGTGCAACCAGCAGAATGACATGGGTAATGAAAACATGCTTAACACTCTCCTTAATATAGTATGTAATAATCTTATAAGGGAATGTACATGTTATCTCTCCCCCTAAGCGTGGAAACGGACGTGTAACGGACAGGTAGTCTCCGTTTTTGGCAATCTCAGCAGTATCCCTGCGACATACATACATACCATTTCTTCCTGTTACTGAAATATCACACAAAGGGTCAGGTTTAAGTTTCACCATCATCTCCTCAATATCAGCCAGCGTTGTGGAGGCGTTAAAAACTCCGTATATTATATCTGAGTCCTGAATTTTAAGAGGCTTGGAATAACTGATAAATGCAACATCGGAATAAAATTGTGAATAGAATGGTCTGGACCACCATACAGTGTCTTTCTCTCCTGAGTTTATCCAGTTATCATCTCCGTGAATGTAATCAATCTCCTTGAAACCGTCAATAAGTATAAGACTGTCTGTATCCATATAGTGAGCCGCCCCTACAATGTAACAATCACTGCCGTCAGGACAATATCCGGGAGCATACATAACTGATGCTGTATTTACGGCAGGATATGCGGTTATAAATCTTTTAGTGGCTTCCAGACACTCCTTGGAATTCAAGAACCCTTCATCTGACAAATCAAACGAGTTGGTGGCCGCCTCAATTTGCTCAAGTTTAAGATTTATTGACAGAATAGATGCATCAATGGCAGCAACCGCATCTTCCTCTGCATATTCCACAGTTGTGTTATAGATATACCTTAACTCATAATATCCTCCAACTATAAGGATTATAAGTGCTGTAACACATACGGCTACTGACATTCGGAGTGCCAGATTGCCTAAAGATTTACGTCTTTCTTCTCTATTACGCATTATGTTGCTGACTTAACCCTACAAATATACAAAAAAATTGTATCTTTGTATCAAAGATTTACATAAATATGCATACTAACTATAATCGCAGAGATACAAAGCCCGTTTTTGTAGGCGGATTGCAGATAGGTGGCAATGCCCCCATAAGAGTGCAGTCAATGCTGAACACTTCAACCAACGATACAGAATCAAGTGTTGCTCAGGCTGTTAGAATAATTAAGGCAGGCGGTGAAATGGTTCGCCTAACAACACAGGGGGAGCGTGAGGCGGCAAATATGGCAAATGTAAGGGCTGGTCTTAATGCAGCGGGATACTCAAACATACCGCTTGTTGCTGATGTCCACTTTAATCCAAAGGCGGCATTTGAGGCTGCAAAGCATATTGAAAAGGTCAGAATAAACCCAGGCAACTTTGCCCAGACACTTGAAGAGGCTGATGAAAAATTTACAGCCCTGCTTGGCTTATGCAAGAAAAACGATGTTGCAATACGCTTAGGTGTGAATCACGGTTCACTTAGCAAGCGAATAATGAACAAGTACGGAGATACCCCTGAAGGTATGGTTGAGAGTTGTATGGAGTATTTGAGAATATGCAAAAGGGAAAGTTTCAATAATGTGGTGATATCAGTCAAGGCATCAAATGTAAGGGTTATGGTGCATACAGTAAGGCTGATGGCTGCCACTATGGATGCGGAAGGACTTAATTTTCCTCTTCACCTTGGCGTAACAGAGGCTGGAAATGATTATGAAGGCAGGGTCAAGAGTGCTGTTGGAATTGGCACTTTGCTTGCTGACGGCATAGGCGATACCATAAGGGTATCACTTAGTGAAGCCCCGGAAAAAGAGATTCCTGTAGCAAAGCAGATAGTAAAGGTTATTGAAGACAGGGCATCTGCACAGCCACTGCCAAATATTGACACTTCTTTTATAAATCCTTATAAATACATCAGGCGTAATTCAATTAAGGTGGGTGCCTTTGGAGGCGGACAGGTTCCTGAGATTCTGAATGCCACAGACAAAGTTCCTTCAGGTGTGCTTGAATGTGAACTGAAAACCAAGAATGCCATAGGAGAGGCTCTTACTTTCTTTTCAAAATTAAATGATTCAAATGACTGTTCCCCTGTTGTCATTTCCCGTCATTACGGTCCGATGCCTACCGAAGAACTTATAGTTAGGGCATCGTGTGAACTTGGACCTCTATTTATTGACGGACTTGGTGACGGACTACGCATTACCGCCGATGGCGTAAAGCAAGATGATTTGGACAATCTTATGCTCACAATTCTACAGGCGGCACGAGCCCGCATGAGCAAGACTGAATATATTTCATGCCCAAGTTGCGGCAGAACGCTTTTTGACATTGAGGGCACGATAGCCAAAATAAAGGCTGCCACAAGTGGTTATCCAAATCTGAAGATAGGCATTATGGGTTGCATTGTAAACGGTCCAGGAGAAATGGCTGACGCAGACTTTGGCTATGTTGGTGCCGCACCTGGTAAAATAAGTTTGTACAAAGGTCAAACCGTAGTACGCCGTAACATTCCTCAAGAGGAGGCTGTGGAGGCGCTGGTGGAGTTGATTGAAGGTTCAAAAGGGTAACTTTACTCGTGGCTTCGCCTCTCGTGAAGATAACTCACTTACTCTGTAATTGTATCTTTACTCGTGGCTTCGCCACTCGTGAAGATAACTCACTTAATCTGTAATTGTATCTTTACTCGTACCCTGCGGGTACGAGTGAAGATACGTACGCTCGGAAATACAAAAACGTAGTTTTTGTAAATAGTTCACAAAGGGATTTGAAAACAAGTTTTCCTACCCCTTCGTTCTCTATTTACTAAAAAAAACTTGCGTTTTTTTTGTATTTCCCTCGCTTAATTGTATCTTTGTCCCCCGAATTACACACCTATATTATATAAAGATTGTATTATGAGTGGGAAATTGACTGTTGGAGAAAAGATTAAGGCACTGCGTGAAAGCAGAAAACTTAGTCGTGAGGCAGTGGCTGAAAACAGCGGACTGGAACTTGAATTGGTACATCAAATTGAGGATGACACCAATATACCAGGATTGTCTCCTCTTATCAAAATTGCAAACGCTCTTGGAGTAAGACTTGGTACATTCCTTGATGACAATGACCATATAGGACCGGAAGTATGCCGTGCTGGAAACGCTGAAAAGAGCCTCAGCACATCAAATACAAAGAGCCGTTCAAACTCTCATCTTGACTTTACATCGTTGGCAAGCCATAAGGTTGGACGCTCAATGGAACCGTTCCTTATAGACATTGAACCTGCAAATGAAAAGAAACTTATTCTATCATCACATGAAGGTGAGGAGTTCATTTTTGTAATGGAAGGGGTTGTAAAGATTATTTACGGCAAAGATGAATACCTGCTTAACAAGGGCGACAGCATTTACTATGATTCCATAGTTGAACATCTTGTTTGTGCCGGGAATAATGAAAATGCCAAAATTTTAGCGGTGGTTTACGCACCACAATAATAGTTAATAGTTAATAAAGAATAAAGAATAACTATTCACTATTCTTTATTCACTCTTCACTAAATAAAATGGTAGCACTGAGTAAGAACACATTAGGGGATTGGTTGGAATATTGGGCGTCTGTTACGCCTGACAAGGAGTACATTGTCTATTCTGACCGCGATTTACGTTTTACTTGGAAAGAGTTCAACACCCGCGTTGACAACCTTGCCAAAGGAATGCTTGCCATTGGCGTAAAGCGTGGCAGTCATGTAGGGCTTTGGGCAACAAACGTACCTGATTGGCTTACTTTTCTATATGCCTGTGCAAAAATAGGTGCCGTATGCGTTACAGTAAATACAAACTACAAGCAGAATGAACTTGAGTATCTATGTCAGAACTCTGATATGCACACCCTTTGCATAATTGACGGGACTTGGGATTGTGATTATGTTGACATGACCTACAAAATGCTTCCTGAACTTAAGACCTGCCAGCGTGGGCATCTTGTCAGTGAGCGTTTTCCTAAAATGAAAAATGTAATTTACATTGGGCAACAGAAGCATAGGGGAATGTACAACACAGCAGAGATTCTGCTTTTAGGCAACTCCGTTTCAGATGAGAATCTTAAGAAAGCAAAAGCGGAAGTTACTTGTGATGATGTTGTAAACATGCAATACACATCAGGAACCACAGGCTTTCCTAAAGGGGTTATGCTAACCCACTACAATATATCCAATGACGGATTCTTTACAGGTGAGAACATGAAGTTCACTGCGGATGACAAACTTTGCGTATGCGTTCCTCTGTTCCATTGCTTTGGAGTGGTACTTGCCACTATGAACTGCCTTACACACGGATGTACGCAGGTTATGGTAGAAAAGTTTGACCCTTTGGTAGTGTTGGCATCGGTGCATAAAGAAAGATGCACGGCACTTTACGGTGTACCCACTATGTTCATAGCGGAACTTAACCACCCTATGTTCTCAATGTTTGATTTGACGTGCCTCAGAACGGGAATTATGGCAGGAAGTCTTTGTCCTGTGGAACTTATGAGACAAGTCAGTGAAAAAATGCACCTTACAATAACAAGCGTTTACGGACTTACTGAAACATCGCCGGGTATGACCCAAACCAACATAGATGACTCATTTGAAAAGCGTTGCACCACTGTAGGACGTAACTATCCGTATGTTGACGTTAAGGTCATTGACCCTGAAACCGGCAAAGAATGTCCCGTAGGAGTGCAGGGTGAGATGTGTTGCAAGGGCTTTAACGTTATGAAGGGCTATTATAAAAACCCTGAGGCTACGGCTGAAACCATCGATGCCAACGGATACCTACATTCAGGAGACCTTGGCGTTAAGGATGAAGACGGATATTATAAAATTACAGGACGTATTAAGGATATGATTATACGTGGAGGCGAGAACATCTATCCACGTGAAATTGAGGAGTTTCTGTATCACCTTGACGGAGTCAGCGATGTTCAGGTTGCCGCAGTGCCGTCAAAGAAGTACGGAGAGGAAGTGGGAGCGTTCATAATACTTAAAGAGGGAGTAAGCATGCTTCCTGATGATGTTCAAGCGTTTTGCAAGGGCAAGATAGCCCGATACAAAATACCTAAATATGTTTTCTTTGTAAAGGAATTTCCACTTACGGGCAGTGGCAAGATTCAGAAGTTCAAACTAAAAGACCTTGCACTGAAGTTGTGTGCGGAACAGAATATTGAGATAATTTAGAGTGGACAGTGGAAAGTGGACAGTGGACAATTATTACACTGTCAACTGTCAACTGTCAATTGTCAACTAACATAAGTTATGAATTTAGTAATAGTTGAGTCTCCTGCAAAGGCAAAGACCATTGAGAAGTTTTTGGGAAGTGATTATCACGTAATGTCAAGTTTTGGTCATATCCGTGACCTCAAGACTAAAGACATAAGTATAGATTTTTCTGACGGAGGCTACAAGCCAATATATGAAGTTCCTGCAGACAAGAGAAAACTTGTGGCAGACCTTAAGAAAGAGGTTAAGAACGCTGACAAGGTATATTTGGCATCCGATGAAGACCGTGAGGGAGAAGCCATTGCGTGGCATCTTGCAGAGGTACTTGGACTTGACAAACAGACTACAAGCCGTATAGTTTTTCATGAAATTACAAAGCAGGCCATCTTAGATGCCATTGAAAAACCAAGAACCATTGACCTTAACCTTGTTGACGCACAACAGGCAAGGCGTGTACTTGACCGTATAGTTGGATTTGAACTTTCACCTATTCTTTGGAAAAAAATCAAGCCTGCCCTATCTGCCGGACGTGTACAGTCTGTTGCGGTAAGGCTTATAGTTGAACGTGAGCGTGAAATACGCAATGCAAAAATTGAGAATTACTACAAGGCAACCGCCCTGTTCTCAACCGCTGACGGCGATACAGTAAAGGCTGAACTTGACACCAAATTCAGCACAAAACAAGAGGCACTGAAATTTTTGGAGGAGTGCAAAAACGCAGAGTACAAAGTAACTGACATTCAAAATAAACCGGCACATCGTACCCCTGCCGCACCATTCACCACATCAACGCTGCAACAGGAAGCATCGCGTAAATTAGGTTTTTCAGTGTCACAAACAATGATGATAGCCCAACGCCTTTATGAAAGCGGAAAAATAACATACATGCGTACTGACTCCGTTAACCTGTCATCACTTGCAATTAACACTGCAAAAGCGGAAATTACAGCAACCTACGGAGCAGAATACAGCAAACCACGTAACTACACCACCAAGTCAAAAGGGGCACAAGAGGCACATGAAGCAATCCGTCCTACATACCTTAACGTGCATGAGGTTTCAGGTGGCAGACAAGAGGCTGCACTATATGACCTTATATACAAACGTACAATAGCATGCCAAATGGCTGATGCTGAGATAGAAAGAACAATAATTACTATAACCTCAGGCAACAAGGCATACAATTTCATAGCCACAGGAGAGACCATCAAGTTTGACGGATTTCTGAAAGTTTACCTTGAAGGTAACGATGACGACTCACAAAACATTGATGCAGAGGTACTTCCGTCAGTATCAAAAGGCACCCTGCTAAAAGCGGGAGAGATTGACTGCACAGAACGTTTCACCCAACTTCCGCCAAGATACACAGAGGCATCGTTGGTTAAGAAAATGGAGGAACTTGGCATAGGCAGACCTTCAACATACGCCCCTACAATATCAACCATACTGTCACGTGAGTATGTAGTAAAAGGAGATAAAGAGGGAACAAAACGCAACTATGAAATGCTCAAACTTAAAGGCGATAAAATTACTGAAAGCGTTAAGTCTGAGATGTTTGGAGCAGACAAAGGCAAACTTATCCCTACCGATACCGGCATGGTTGTAAATGACTTCCTATCAGAAGACTTTGCTTCAATTCTTGACTACAACTTTACAGCAGACGTTGAACAAACCCTTGATAAGGTGGCTGAAGGAAAGGCAAAATGGGAAAAGACAATTGACAATTTCTATAAGGATTTCCACAAAAACATAGAGAAGAGCCTTAAGCAAAAGGCAGAGCATAAAGTTGGAGAGCGTATTTTAGGTACAGACCCCAAGACAGGCAAGCCCGTATCAGTTAAGATAGGACGTTTTGGAGTGGTTGCCCAGATAGGCAGTGCCTCCGATGCTGAAAAACCACAATTTGCAAGCCTTAAGAAAGGTCAATCAATTGAGAGTGTAACACTTGAAGAGGTTCTTGAACTATTCAAACTGCCACGCACATTAGGCGAGTTTGAAGGCAAGCCCGTAGTGGCGGCAATAGGCAGATTTGGAGCATACATCAGCCATGACGGAAAATTCTGTTCACTACCTAAAGGCGTTGACCCATTGAAAGTTACACTTGATGAGGCCATTACCCTTATCAATGAGAAACGTAATGCAGAAGCCAATAAAGTGTTCCGCACCTTTAATGAGGACCCGTCAGTCCAACTGCTTAACGGCAGGTACGGCATCTACCTATGCAAGGACAAGACCAACTACAAACTTCCAAAAGGCACAGAACCTGAAAAACTTACTTACGCAGACTGCCTGAAGATTATGGAAGAAGAATCAGCCAAATCAACAGGCAAAACCAGATTTGCTCACCGCAAGAAGTGATGTAATTTCTCATATATTCAGGTTGTAACTATTTTGCAACAAATTCCCCGATGCTAAAATCGGGGAATTTTTTAGTTTTAACCCCCTATACAGCACATTCTGGCTGAAATGTTAAAAAAAATTAATATTTTGCCTAATTTTTAACATTTCAAATTATTCTTTTAACATTTATTTACTTAACTTTGCAAACAAAGATTATAGGGTGAGTTATGCCCTGTTTGGGAGTTCCTCCGCGTCATTCCAAGTGCAACGAGGAATCTTTAGTAAAAAAATTTAACACAATATATTATGAAAAAGACTGTT
>JAKSNZ010000037.1 GCA_024405855.1 Paludibacteraceae bacterium | reverse complement strand
ACACCTGCAGGAGCAAGGTTCTTTTGTGCACCACCATAGATAATTGCATATTTGCTAACATCTATAGGACGAGAGAAAATATCAGATGACATATCAGCAACCATAGGAATAGGGGAGTCAAAGTCCTCAAGAATCTCTGTTCCGTAGATGGTGTTGTTTGTTGTAATGTGGAAATAGTCTGCATCTGTAGGAATTGTCCAGCCTTTTGGAATGAATGTGTAGTTTGCGTCAGCTGACGATGCCACCTCAACCACTTCTCCAAAACCTTTAGCCTCCTTCATTGCCTTCTTAGCCCAAACACCTGTGTTAAGATAAGCGGCTTTCTTTTCAAGAAGGTTGAATGGTACCATACAGAATTGTGTGCTTGCACCACCTCCAAGGAAAATTACGGAGTAGCCTTCAGGAATGTTCAGCAACTCTTTGAAAAGAGCAACTGCCTCATCAACTACCGGTTGGAAATACTTGGCTCTGTGGCTAATCTCAAGAATAGACAAGCCCTCGCCCTGAAAATCAAGAACAGCCTTTGCTGTCTCTTCAATGACCTCTCTTGGTAAAATAGAAGGTCCTGCGTTGAAATTATATTTTTTCATACAAACTATGTAATTATATATTTTCTTTTTAGAGGCACAAAGTTAAGATTTTTTAATTGCTTACAAAAACTTTATACCATAAATTTATTAACTTATTTTTTTGCAATGTATGCACGCCTTATAATTTCTGTAATTGTAAACCGTGCATATTCTAAAGATTGCACAGGAATATACTCTTTTTTGCTATGGAAATTCAGACCTCCCGTAAACAAATTAGGGCATGGTAACCCCATAAAACTAAGTTTTACCCCATCTGTTCCACCTCTTATGGGTGTCAATTTTGGAGCAATCCCAACATTTTTCATTGCAAGTTTTGCCAAATGTACAATTTCAGGATAATTTGAAATTATTTCAAACATGTTACGATACTGCTCTTCAATCTTTATTTTTGCCGTGCCTTTGCCAAATTGGTCATTAAGAGACTTTACAATGTTTTGAAGAAACTTCTTCTTGTTTTCAAACTCCAAATCATCAAAATCCCTAATTAAGCATTTTACCGTGGCTTTGCTGACATCGCCGGTCATATCTATTATATGATAAAACCCTTCTCTTCCTTCTGTTGATTCAGGCAGCGGTTCCATACTTATTATATCCACAACTTTCGATGCTATAATTGCAGCGTTACGCATCTTGTTTTTTGCGTATCCAGGGTGATAATTTTTGCCAAAAATAGTTAGTGTAGCCTTTGCAGCATTAAAATTCTCAATTTCAAGTTCCCCTTCTTCTCCGCCGTCAACAGTGTAGGCAAAATCGGCTTGAAAAACATCAAGATTAAAATGGTCTGTGCCGCGTCCAATCTCCTCATCGGGAGTGAAAGCAATAAAAACATCACCATGCTCAAGATTTGGATATTTTGAAAAAAACTCCAAAGTGCTCATGATTTCAGCAATGCCAGCCTTGTCATCTGCCCCCAAAAGAGTGGAGCCATCAGAGGTTATTATATGCTCTCCAGACTTGCTTTTAATGATTTGTGGCTTTACATTCTTTCCACATTCGTCAGGCGACGTGTCAAGGTGTGCTACGAACCCTATTTTAGGAAACTTTTTAGTGGTATTCGCAGGTAGTTTTGCGTACACATAACCATATTGGTCAACAAATGCATTGTCAAGTCCAAGTTCTCTGAGTTCATTGCACAGATGCTGTGCAAAAATCAACTGACCTTTTGTACTTGGAGATGTTTTACTTGACTCATTGCTTTGAGTGTTAAACTGTGCATAGAGGCAAAACCTGTCAACTACATCCATTATCTGTTACCGTATTGCTTCTTGTAATAATCTTGATAAGCACCTGATGTTATGTTGTCAAGCCACTGTTCATTCTCAAGGTACCAATCAACGGTTTTCTCCAAGCCTTCAGCAAACTGAAGTGATGGTTTCCAACCAAGTTTTGTGCCAAGTTTTGTAGGGTCAATGGCATAACGCAAGTCATGTCCTGCACGGTCAGTTACGTATGTTATTAGTTTTTCTGATGTGCCTGGCTCACGTCCAAGTTTCTTGTCCATAATTTTGCAGAGCAACTTAATGAGGTCTATGTTTGTCCACTCATTATGTCCACCTATATTATATGTCTCACCATTCTCTCCCTTGTGGAAAATCATATCAATGGCACGTGCGTGGTCATCAACCCAAAGCCAGTCTCTCACATTCTCACCCTTGCCATAGATAGGAATCGGCTTGTTGTGCTTTATATTATTTATTGATAGAGGAATAAGTTTCTCAGGGAAGTGGTGTGTGCCGTAGTTGTTTGAACAGTTTGAGATTACAACAGGCAAACCGTATGTATGGAAATAAGCCCTGACAAAGTGGTCAGAACTTGCCTTTGAAGCGGAATACGGGCTACGTGGGTCGTATGCTGTCTTTTCAGTAAAGTAACCGTCCTTGCCAAGAGAGCCGTAAACCTCATCGGTTGATACATGATAGAAACGCTTGCCCTCCATGTTTCCTTTCCATAGGTTTTTTGCAGCATTCAACAAATTTGCAGTACCCAATACATTAGTTCTGATAAAGCATAGCGGGTCAGTTATTGAACGGTCAACATGCGATTCTGCCGCAAGGTGGATGACTCCGTCAAATTTATACTTTTGGAACAGATTTTCAATGAATTCAGTATCGGTGATGTCACCTTTTATAAACTCATAGTTAGGTTTGTCACAAATGTCTTTCAAATTTTCAAGGTTGCCTGCATACGTCAGTGCGTCAAGATTATAGCACATGTAGTCAGGATAGTTGTTCACAAATCTGCGAATCACGTGAGAACCAATGAATCCGGCTGCACCGGTAATTAAAATTTTTCTGTCCATATTATATAATTTACAATTTAATTCTTAAGAATCCATGCGTCAGCAAAACGCCTGTTGTCTTTCTTAAAGTATTCTAAAAATGTTTGACACTCTGATTCTGAGTCAAAACTCTTGAAGGAGACCCTGTATCGTTGCTCAACATCAATTACACGGCATTCATCCTTATATGTTGGCGGCAGTTCGTCAATAAACTGTAACGCTTTTTCTTTTGTCATGAAACTGCCTATTATAACATTATATGTGTACCCCGATTCCACCATACTTTCAATTTGAGGGATTATAGTGTCGGCAACAGGAACAAACGATGCCTCATTCAGTGTGTTGTTAACGGATGATTTGCTGTCAATCAGTCTGATAGGGAACATAATCAGAAGCAGAATGACAGCCACTGCCGCAACTGTCTTATAGAAGAGATTTGAGCCTGAACGCTCATTGTTTTGTGTAAAATGAGCAACGTTTGTATTCTCTGAGACCTCCTCCTTAGCCTCAATTTTAGGGAAAAATACGGGAACCAGTCCGTAAGATGATTGAAGGAAAGTGTTTTGATTAGAGGGTTCAAAAATAATGCCGTTTTCAGTCTTGTGCAGCATGCCCAATGCTCCAAATCGTACATGTTTCCAAATATTCAAGGCGTTAGTAAGTTCTTGAACGTCAGACTGTATCAATCCGTTTGCCTCATTAAAGCCCACATTTTCAGATTCAGCGTATTGCTGTGCAAGCAAACCATCATTGTATGTTAATGACGGATTAAAACCTATTGACTTATGAGGAGGGTAGAAAGTGCCGTCAGACTCAAAGGCGCCTGATATTTCTGCTACAAAGCCACCAAACCCCGGAATAACAATGAAATTATGGCTATATAGCAGTGTTTCTATGTTGTCAATTAAAGACTGCATTTCAACTACAAAATTACCTTATATTTTCTCTTTTGCTGACTGTTGTGCAAAAAAGTTATTAACAAATTATTTTTAATGTCAATTTTGCCTTAACTTTGTGCATAAATTATTTGATATGCGATATTCAATTCTGTTGTTATTTGTGGTGTTCGCTTCAGTATGTATGGCTGAGGGTTCATACTATTTGCCACCTTCTGATGATGTAGTGGTGGAGAATTTTGATGTTTACTTATCGTTTGACAGTATTCATAATAAAAATGCAAAATTGTCAAAGAGAGACAGTGTGTTTCAATATCTTGAACGTAAAGCCATAGTTCAGTGTAATGATAAGGTGGGCAGATTTGCCGTGTGGAGAATGCTTCCGCAGCTGGTTATTGTACCTGATTCCATATCGGGGAAGACAGGAACAGTAAATATTACTGTGGAGAATGCCCCTATAGGCACATTGGCTGATACTGTAAGGACTGCTGACGGCGATGTGCTGCTTCCTTATAGCATTTGGGCTCGTGTTCAGGTTTTGGATGCAAATGGAAAGGAACTGCTGAATTCCGATTACGGTTTGCTGAAAGGTTCTGTCTCACTTTCCTCATACAAAAAAAGAGACAATATAATTCAGTCAACATCTATTGTAGGCATAACAGAAGCCGTTAAAACGGTTAGAAATGAAGTTTTTTCAAGATTTGGCTTTGATATGTGCAAGGACGCAACAATTTGTCAAGTTCCTGAAAGTTCAAAATATTATGTGTTTTTGAAGATTGTGAACGGGAATTTGACACAGTTTGTTGATTTTTACACATACAATGACCTCTTGTCTCAAATGTTCAAGTTGAATTTCCCTTATAAGTTCATTGAGCAGGACACCGCTGTAACCAAGGCAAAGTCAGTTGAAGGCATTATTGTACATAAGGGAGAAATTGAAGGAACCTATACGGTTGAGTATGAGAACGGTAAGTTCAAACAACTTGGAGGTTATCTGTATGGAAGGGATAATGACGGTAAAGTGGTGAAACATAAACTGAATACAATTTTTGGACGCTACGATAAAAAGACGGGAGAGTATCTTGGCATATCCACATCAAACGGACAATTTATAAGGGTAGTATTTCCAGGTTATAACAATGTTATGGGTTGGGGTGCAAAAGACAAACTGCCAACATATTGTAGAACAGAAAATATGCTTGGTTCACTTTTTTCATTAAAGGAACAGACTGTTGAAACCGCCGATGTCAGCATTGATTTGAACGGAAAGATTTATATAGAAGGAAACACCTCATCATCCATTCCATTTGGACTTTTTAAGGTTCTTGCCGATTCAAATTATGTTAAAATACCAATGCTTACCAGTGAAAACCATACAGAATTTCATTGTGAAGAGGAATTTGACAAGCATTTGAATGTGGTGTCAAGAAAATGGTCAGGAAAAATACTGCTTGAAAAAAACAGAGGAGAGAACAATTATTCATTCATAAAACTTGATGATTGTACCAATGCCATTAAAGTAATTGAGACAGACCAATATGGTAATGCACAAAAGTATTCAAGAAAGTCATCAGGTGTGTTGTCAATCAATTGGGGTCTTGGGGATAAATTGAAAATACCTGATGCGTTTGGAGAGGGTAGGTCTAACATGTCAGTAACTAAAGTTGAAGGCAAGGATGTGTTTGATGTTGATTATGACAGTAACGCCGATGTAAGTATTTTTTATGATGAGAACGGCGATGTGGTACTATACAAGGTTGGAAGCGTTGAAATAATAAGAAAAGTCAATTATTAATTTGTTGTTTAATAAAAAAAATGTATCTTTGCACCCGCATTCGGGAAATGCATATTGAAGTATTAATTAAAAAAATTAGAAAATGGCAACTAAAATCAGATTGCAAAGACACGGTCGCAAGGGCTATGCTTATTATCACATAGTTATTGCAGACGTACGCGCGCCACGTGATGGCAGGTGCATTGAGCGTATTGGTTCATTTAATCCTAACACCAATCCCGCTACAGTGGACTTAAACTTCGAAAAGGCTCTTGATTGGGTTATGAAGGGTGCTCAACCAACAGACACAGTACGTAACATTCTTTCAGAGCAAGGTGTAATGCTTATGAAACACCTTCTTGGTGGTGTGGCTAAAGGCGCATTCACAAAAGAGGTGGCAGACAAGAAATTCCAGGCTTGGAAAGACGCTAAGGCAAAAGAGCAAGCAAAACTTGCTGAAAAACTTGCTTCAGACAAAAAGGCAGGTTCAGCCGCACGTCTAAAGGCTGAGCAGGCAGTTAATGCTGCAAAGGCAAAGGCTGTAGCAGAGAAAAAGGCTGCTGCAATGGCTGCTCTTGAAGAGGCTGCAAAAGAGGCTGCCGCTGAGGCATCCGCTGCTGAAGCAGAGGCTAAAGGTGAGGCTCCTGCAGAAGAGGCTGCTCCGGTAGCAGAGACTCCAGCCGCAGAATAATTTAAAGAGTGGACAGTTGACAGTTGATAGTTGACAGTGATGCTGATTATTGATGTTACTGTAGAAATAAAGGAGAAATGAGTAATTGTTTCTTCTTTTTTTTAATTGTCCACTGTCCACTGTCAATTGTCCACTATGATAAAAGAATATGACATCCGAGTTTTGCCTCAAGTAGCCGCTGATGAGCGGAGACTGAAGGAGCTTCTAAGCCGTGACAAAGGCTTGGACGCAAGGCATATTAATGGAGTCAGAATACTTAAACGCTCAATAGATGCCCGTCAGCGTACTGTTTTTGTAAATCTGAAGGTGCGTGCCTTTGTAAATGAGCAACCTACGGCACCTGAACTTATTAAAACCAATTATCATAATGTATCAGACCGCCCTCAAGTGATAGTGGTGGGTGCAGGTCCTGGCGGACTGTTTGCCGCATTAAGACTTATAGAGTTGGATTTCAGACCAATAGTGCTTGAGCGAGGTAAAAATGTTCACGAGCGCAGGCTTGATATTGCACTTATATCGCGTGAGGCAAAGGTAAATTCTGAATCAAACTATAGTTTTGGAGAGGGTGGCGCAGGTGCGTTTTCTGACGGTAAACTGTTTACCCGTAGTAAGAAGAAAGGCAATACAGACCGTATTCTTTCCATATTCTGCTTGCACGGTGCTAATCCTAACATTCTTGTTGACGTTCATCCGCATATTGGCACGGATAAGTTGCCTGCCGTTATTCAGGCAATGCGTGAGCGTATAATATCGTGTGGTGGTGAAGTGCATTTCCAAACCCGTGTTGATGAACTTATTATTAAGGATAATGAAGTTAAAGGTGTTATCGCTACACGTCATTACCTAACGGTCTGTAAACAGTCTGAGCGAAGCGAAGGATCTCCCACTCAATCAGAATTCCTCGGTCCCGTAATCCTTGCCACAGGACATTCCGCCCGTGATGTCTATAAAATGTTGCATAATAATAAGGTTGCACTTGAACCTAAAGGCATTGCCGTAGGTGTGCGTCTTGAACATCCGCAGACACTTATAGACCAAATCCAGTATCACTGTCCTAAGGGCAGAGGAGAGTATCTTCCGCCAGCAGAGTATAACTTTGTTACGCAGGTGCAGGATAGGGGAGTATATTCATTCTGTATGTGTCCGGGTGGATTTGTGGTGCCAGCCGCAAGCGGAGCAGAACAGGTGGTTGTAAACGGAATGTCACCAAGCAATCGTGGTTCACGTTGGGCTAATTCAGGTATGGTTGTTGAAATCAGACCTGAGGATATAATCCCCGATGCCACTACAGACCCGCTTTTTGCCGTTATGCATTATCAAGAGGAAATGGAGCGTATGGCATATATTAATGGTGGTAGAACGCAGGTTGCTCCAGCCCAAAGAATGACAGACTTTGTAAACCGTAAAATATCATTTGACCTACCTGAATCATCGTATGTGCCAGGGCTAATATCCGCACCGCTGCACTTTCTGCTTCCGCAGGGTGTTTCAGATAGGCTTAAACAAGGTTTTCTTAATTTTGGCAAGTGGTCACACGGATTCCTTACACGTGAGGCTTGCCTCATAGGCGTTGAGACCAGAACCTCATCGCCAATCCGCATAATAAGAGATAAGGATACACTACAACATATCCAAATAAAGAACCTGTATCCCTGTGGAGAGGGTGCAGGCTATGCAGGAGGCATTGTTTCCGCCGCCATAGACGGTGAACGCTGTGCAGAGATGCTTGCCGCATCTTATTAAAATATTGCACTTAAAATAGTGCAACTTTTACAAATTTTGTCCATTAGCTCAAAACTTTATTTACTCGTCGCTACAAATTCACAAAACGTACTTTTTTCAAAAAATGCAGAGCTTTTTTTGGTTTGCACTACCTTTACTCGTCGCTCCGCTCCTCGTGAAGGTAGGCTGCACCTCAACAAAACCAAAAACGTTCCGTTTTTGAAAAAGTCCTTATTTGTGAATATGTGAGTAAACTCCCAATTCACAAAACGTACTTTTTTCAAAAAATGCTCTGCATTTTTTGGTTTTGTATTCGGTTTGCACTATCTTTGTACAGATTTTTCAAATCTAACTCACTTACATTGTTAAATTTTTCACAATGTAACTCACTTAGATTTGTAAAAAATAATGTAAGAATCGTTTATGACTTTTTGGAGCAGCGAGAGCTATGAAAAACAAGTATTTAGATTTAATTGAGCAGACCGTTGATTTTCCAACGGAAGAGTTCCAGGTGGTGGATAATGAACTTTATTTCCATAATATTCCGCTTATGGACATTATTGAGCAGTATGGTACGCCGCTGAGAATCACCTACTTGCCACGTATTACACAACAGATACAGAAAGCACGCCGCCTGTTTAATGTGGCTATGGCAAAAGTGGATTACAATGCTGATTATCACTACTGTTACTGCACCAAGAGTTCCCACTTTTCATTTGTAATGGAAGAGGCTCTAAAGAATGGAGTGAATGTGGAAACATCATCTGCTTTTGATATAAATTTGATAGAAAGTTTGTATGAATCCGGCACATTTAAGAAAGATAACTTTATAATTTGTAACGGATTTAAGCGACCTCAATATATAGAAAATATCCAACATCTTATAAATGAGGGTTTTGAAAACCTGATTGCCATACTTGACAATAAATTTGAACTTGACCTTCTGCTAAAGGATATGGATAAAAAGTTCAAAGTGGGCATTAGGATAGCATCGGAGGAGGAACCTAAATTTGATTTCTACACATCAAGGTTAGGAATCCGCTATAATGACATTCTGCCTTATTACTATGAAAAAATCAAGGACAATCCGCATACAGAGCTAAAGATGCTCCATTTCTTTATAAACACAGGCATTAAGGATACTGCATATTATTGGAATGAACTTAGCAAAGCTGTAGAACTTTATTGTGAACTTAAGAAAATTTGCCCTGAGCTTGACAGTCTTGATATAGGCGGCGGTTTCCCGATAGCCACTCATCTTGACCATAATTATGACTATGAGTATATGGCAGAGGAGATTGTGGCTCTTATAAAGAACATTTGCCAGCAGAATAATGTTCCTGAACCTAACATTTTTACGGAGTTTGGTTCATATACGGTAGGTGAGAGCGGTGCGGTTCTCTATAGCATTGTAAATCAGAAACAACAGAATGACCGTGAGAGTTGGGATATGATAGACAGTTCTTTCATTACCACGCTTCCCGATACTTGGGCTATCAACCAACGATACATACTTTTTGCCATCAATAATTGGGATAAGGAGTATCAGCGTGTGTATCTTGGCGGTCTTACCTGCGATAGTGAGGATTTTTACAGTGCAGGTCATAACAATGCCATATTCCTTCCTAAAATAAACCCTAACGATGAGCAACCGCAGTATATAGGTCTGTTCCATACAGGAGCGTATCAAGAGGCGTTGGCAGGGTTTGGCGGCATTCAGCATTGCCTGATACCGTCACCTAAGCATGTTGTCATAGATGTTGATGAGAATGGGGAGTATTACACCAAACTATTTGCTAAAGAGCAGAGTTATAAGTCAATGCTAAAAATTCTAGGATACTAAACCATCATCCGTCATTCTGAGCGAAGCGAAGAATCTTTTACTGTTTTTATGAGTAAATAAGATATTATACAGATGCAACTGTTTGGAGATTTTGACAATAGTTACAGAGACTACGGCAAGGCAAAGTTTGCTATTCTGCCTGTTCCGTATGACAAGACAAGCACTTGGGTGAAGGGTGCCGATAAAGGCCCCGATGCTTTTCTTGAAGCATCGTTTGCCCTTGAAAACTACGATGTGGAGACGGAGACGGAGGCTTACAAGGCAGGAATAGCCACGCTAAAGCCTGTTTTGGAAGACAAAACCCCGGAACTGCTATGCAGTGCCGTTGAGCGAGAGACTGCAAAACTGCTCAATGACGGCAAGTTCCCTATTATGATAGGTGGAAACCATACTTGCTCAATAGGCAGTATCAGGGCTATGGCTTCTCGATACAAGAATTTGACTATATTGCAACTTGACGCCCACTCAGATTTGCGTCCTGAATATGAGGGTACGGAACTGAATCACGCCTGCGTAATGTATCAGGCACAGAAACTTTGTCCTATAACCCAGGTGGGCATACGCAGTCAGTGTGTAGAGGAACTGCCATACGTTAAAAAAGAGCGTACATTTTATGCTCATAATATATTTGATAACAATAATTGGCAGAGCAAAGCCATTGATACGCTGTCAGAAAATGTATATATAACCATAGATTTGGACGTGTTTGACCCATCTGTGTTGCCATCTACAGGCACACCGGAACCAGGCGGACTTACATACTATCAGGTATTGCATTTCCTGCGTAGTGTTATTAAAGAGCGTAATGTTGTTGGTTTTGACATAGTGGAACTATGCCCAAATCCCACAGACAAGGCATCGGACTATCTTGCTGCTCGTTTGTGCTACCAACTAATTACATATAGATATAATGCTTTCGATTAAAATTTATATATACCCTTGACAGTGCGTCTGCACCCACGCAGTCGTATAGTGGGAGGGACCCGTAGGCTCACAGAGCCGTTACGGGAGGGCCGAATACCTTCACAGAAGGTATGAGCCACTGGAAAGGGTATATATAAATTTTCAAGTGTATTTATGGAAGTAAAAATTGAAAATAGTTGGAAATCCGTTCTGCAACCGGAATTTGACAAACCCTATTTTAAGGACTTGACAGACTTTGTGCGAGCAGAGTATGCCACACGCACAATATATCCCCCTGCAGGCAAGATTTTCAATGCGTTCAACTCCTGCCCGTTTTCAGAGGTGAGAGTGGTGCTGCTTGGGCAGGACCCTTATCATGAGCCAGGACAGGCTCACGGGCTATGCTTTTCAGTAAATGACGGAGTGCAGTTTCCGCCGTCACTGCAAAACATATTTAAGGAAATCAGCTCAGAATACGGAACTCCTATACCATTAAGCGGTAATTTGCAGCGTTGGGCAGACCAAGGCGTACTGCTTTTGAACGCCACACTCACTGTGCGTGAGCATCAGGCAGGCTCACATCAGGGTAAAGGTTGGGAAACCTTCACCGATGCCGTAATCAAAACCATTTCAGACCATAAGAGTGGAGTTGTGTTCCTGCTTTGGGGCAGTTACGCCATCAGCAAGTCAAAATTCATTGATACCACAAAACACTGCGTCCTCACATCGCCACATCCATCGCCACTATCATCGTATCGTGGCTTCTTTGGCAATAACCACTTCATTAAAGTCAACCAATACTTAGCCTCAATAGGCAAACCGCAAATCCAGTGGTGAGTAAGATTCAGGTGGCTATGGGTATATTTCCTGTAGTTCCGTAATGTCAAGCATTGTGAACATAATGCCGTCAATCTCACTATGCCACGATTGGTGAAAATGTCCGTAAAACCATCTTTTTACGGGGTGATGGTGAGTTTTAAGATAATTATAAATCTTGTCCATTGTCAACCTTTCTTCTGTACAGTCATCCAATAACTTTGGGTCTTGTAGGGACCACGATGCAAGACCGTTTTTACTTTGCAGTTCGCAAAAAGATGGAGCGGTATGAGTAACAACAATGTCAATTTGCACACCATTGCTTGCAATATCATTTAATGCAGCCTCATTATATATGGGTATCTCATCTTGCCAATAATATTGTTTTCCATGGGCTTTAGCCATCGCTTGCAGTCGCCACTGCCGGTCAATGCTTATTGCACCGCCTATACACAGCACATTGTGGTTGCAAGCATCAATAATAGAGTAATCGGGTATTGTTTGCCAACGGTTATTCTTTATCAGTTGATTTTGAAAGTATTCCGGGTCATCGTGGTTACCTCTGACCATTGCAATCCAAATGTTGTTTTTGTTCAGCCTCTTTGAAATGCGATTGTATATTATGTCATAGTATGCAGGCTTTTCAAAACCGAACCCACAGTCTCCCGCCACAATAACAAGTGTGTTGTGCATATCATATTGCAAACAGATTTTGAATACCAACGATTCAAAATCACCGTGTACATCTCCGCAACATACTATTTGCTTGGCTTCAGGATATGAGAACTTCATAAGGAAAGTGCTTTTATTATAAATTCTACTCGTTCGTCTTCTCCTAATGGCAAAGCACATTCTATTTCTTCTCTAATATTTGGTCGCTCTAATAATATTGAGAACTGTTCTTTAATGTATTGTTTTAATGATATATCAGATTCACATTCCCATCTGTCATTAAATTCTGGGCAATAATTCAATACATATATCAAATCTTCAAAGTCATGAGATATACGCAAATCATTTCCACCACGTGAACGCATTGCTTCCAGTTTTGTTGCTACAAAAAATGTGACAGGTAAAATGCGAATTGTTCTTCCTGATGGTAAGGTGTATTTTTCTTTGTTGTTGAATCCTGGTTTGTACCATCTATTAGTAAAGCCAAGTATGCTTTCATCATCTGGTATAACATCAACTATTTCATCTTTGTAAATCCAACGGCATATAGGAGCATCTTGTGTTGTGTCATTTGAGAAGTGTTTGTTTTTTAACAATTCACAAAACTTGTTGTATTCAATGAACGAGTATAGTTCTACTACACAATCAACATCATTAGTGGGTCTTGGGTCTGTTTTGGCAGGATCTGTTGCATATAATCCAACGGTAGAGCCTCCTATGTACACGATTTGCTCATTCAAATCTCCCATACCCTCTGCAACAGTTTGCAGATGTTCAATGTTTGTCTTTTTCATATTGGCTGAAAATGATGTCTAATTCTTTGTTTGCAATTTCGCGTTCTCTAACACCGCCTATCCTTAAGGTATCAACAATGACAAGAAGTTTATAGAATGTTTCATCTTCGATTGCTACATTAGGGATAATATCATATAAGGGCTTGATGCTTTGACCTCTTGCAGTTCCTTTTGAGGTAGGCCAAACAAATACTTCATTGTTAGATGCCAAATATTTGTCAATAGGTGGAGCGGAAATGTATGTAGGGATTCCACGTTTAATTCTTCCTATTTGTACTGGAAAAACATACATAATACCATGTAGTAAAAATTCTTTTAGAGCAAGAGTGTTTACATTCTTTTTGTTTAAATCAATCATGTGTGCGGTCTTGCTTCTTTCCAATGATTCACTAACACTGGAAACGCTTATCTGTAACGAATCAGCAATTAATCTCATAGAAATATCTTGCTGTGACAACGATATCTTTTTTAATAATATTACAATATCAATCGCTTTCATAATTCATTGATAAATATATAATTATATAATATTGTTCGCTGTTCGCGAAATGAGAACACTTGCAAAGATAATAAAAAAATATCATTATACAATTTATTTTGAAAAATTATTACCTGATACTTTTTTATACCAAAATTTTTTTGCTAAATTTGGAATGTAAAAGTCAGAAGATTTGTTTGAGAGTTTGGGGACCAGAGACGGACAAACGCAAATAGATGTCCGTCTTGAGGAGGAGACAGTTTGGTTAACACAGTCCCAAATAGCAAAGTTGTTTGGTACAAAAAGACCAGCTATAACAAAGCACCTAAAGAATATCTATGATTCTGAGGAACTTGACGAG
>JAKSNZ010000036.1 GCA_024405855.1 Paludibacteraceae bacterium | reverse complement strand
TAGGGAAATCAGGTCCTTCCATAAGTGCAAGTTTAAGTTGCAGGGTGTTATCCTGACAATGTGCGTCATGTACAAGAATGTCTTTTTCTGTAATACCATTCTCACCAAGTTTCACAACTTTAAGACCAAAGCCTTCCTGCATTAGTCCAAACTCTTTGTTTGCACCAAAAAGCATTGGTTTGCCATGCTCAAGATAGATAGCATTCTTTGCCCTACCCTCTGATGTGGCAATAGCATCGTGAGTACCATTATTGAAGATTACGCAGTTTTGAAGAACCTCAACTACGCTGGCACCTTTATGTTTGGCGGCGGCAACAAGTACAGGAACTGTACCTGCGGCATCTACTGCGGCACAACGTGCAAAGAATCTGCCTCTTGCACCAAAACAAAGTTCAGCAGGACGGAACGGGTCCTCAACAGTACCGTATGGAGATGATTTGCTAACAAAACCTCTTGCACTTGTAGGTGAATACTGACCTTTTGTAAGTCCGTAAATACGGTTGTTAAGCAATATCATATTAAGGTCAATGTTACGGCGTACTGCATGGATAAAGTGATTGCCACCTATTGCAAGTCCGTCACCATCGCCTGAAATCTGCCATATTGTAAGGTTTGGATTCACAACCTTTGCTCCTGTAGAAATGGCGGCTGCACGTCCATGAATTGTGTGCATACCGTATGTATTCATATAGTATGGCAAACGGCTTGAACATCCGATACCTGAAATCACTGCAATATTATGTGGAGCAACTCCAAGTTCAGCCATTGCCTTGTGAAGTGAGGCAAGGAAAGCGTGGTCTCCACATCCCGGACACCAACGTGGTTGTCCTGACTTATAATCTTGTGCTGTATATACTGTTTCTGCCATCTCTTAATCCTCCATTATTTTTGTAAAGGCATCAACCAAACTGCTTGTATTGAATGGCTGTCCTTTAACTTCATTAAACTGATATAGTTTCAACCCATCAAACTTAGAACGCAAATAAGATGCAAACTGACCAAGATTCTGCTCGGCAACAACCACCTTCTTATACTTTCTAAGTATCTCTTCTGTATTTTTTGGAAGTGGGTTTATAAATTCAAAGTGTGCATGAGCCACTTTCTTTCCGTTAGAACGCATAATGCTTACAGCATCGCTAAGGTGTCCGTAAGTACCGCCGAAACCTACAACCAAAAGGTCTGCATCCTTGTCTTCCTCAACCTCTTGTAGTGGTATGTAGTCAACAATTTTAGCAACTTTTTCCGCTCTAAGTTTTGTCATCAGATTATGGTTCTCAGGTTCAGTTGAAATAGCACCTGTCTCATTGCTCTTTTCCAAACCTCCTATGCGGTGCATAAAGCCCTCTGTACCAGGCAATGCCCAATATCTTACGCCATTTTTAGGATTACGCTGAAATGGTGTCCACTTACCAGCCATCTCAGGCTTAACGTATGGTGGAACTATTGCAGGATACTTGTCCAAATCAGGCAATTTCCATGCTGCTGAGCCGTTGGCAATAAAGGCATCTGTAAGAAGCACTACAGGAGTCATGTGCTCAACCGCTATCTTACATGCATCAAAAGCTGCATCAAAGCAGTGTGTTGGAGACTTAGCGGCAACAACAGGCATAGGGCTTTCACCACTTCTACCATATAGAGCCTGTAGCAAATCTCCTTGTTCTGTCTTTGTAGGAAGTCCTGTAGAAGGACCGCCACGCTGAACATCAAGTATTACAAGCGGAAGTTCTGTTATAACAGCAAGGTTCATAGCCTCACTTTTCAGACACACACCAGGACCTGATGTTGATGTCACTGCAAGGGCACCTGCAAATGCGGCACCAACTGCAGAAGCACAACCTGCTATCTCATCCTCAGCCTGAACTGTAACAACTCCAAGAGACTTGTGCTTTGCAAGTTCATGAAGAACATCTGTTGCAGGGGTTATAGGATAAGAGCCAAGATATAGTTTCAAGCCTGCTTTTTCTGCGGCAGCAATAAGACCATATGATGTAGCCTTATTACCGTTAATATCCATATACAAACCCTTCTCCTTTTTGCCTGTACTCTCAACCCTATAAGTTGTAGTAACGCTGGAGTGGGTATTATGTCCGTAATTATATCCGTCATTAAGAACCTTAATGTTTGCGGCTGCTATTTCTGGTTTCTTAGCAAATTTCTCCTTCAACATATCTTCTGCAAGAGAAATTTTGCGGTCAAACAACCAACATACAAGACCCAGTGCAAACATGTTCTTGCATCTCATGGCTGCCTTAAAGTCAAGTCCTGAATCTTTCAGTGACTCCTTACACATACTTGAAATAGGAGCAGAGATAACTTCATTATTAATGTTCATCTCCTCAAAAGGATTCATAGTGGTGAACATTGCCTTTTTCAAGTCATTTTCTCCAAAGCTGTCTGAATCTATAATTATTACAGTTTGAGGTGTGCAGTACTTATATTGTGTTTTAAGGGCGGCAGGATTCATTGCCACTAACACGTCACATTTATCTCCAGGTGTCAACACCCTATCAGCACCTATATGAACCTGAAATCCAGAAACTCCTGTCAGTGAACCCTGCGGAGCACGTATATCGGCAGGATAATCAGGGAATGTACAAATATCGTTACCTACAGTTGCGGAAATTGTGGAAAATATATTTCCCGCAAGTTGCATACCATCGCCGGAATCGCCTGAAAACCTTACGGCAACCTGACTTAAACTCTTAACTTTTGTATCCATAAACTTCTCTACTTTTACAGCCTGCAAAATTAATAAAAAAGTAGTTACAATGAGTGCATAATTTTGAATATTTTATAAATATTTATTCAAAACAATACATTTTATTGCATAATTATGCAATTTTTATAAATTCACAGGTTCTATTGGTTTTGTTCTTGGAAGAATAATGAACTGAGGACGTGATTTTTCATCAATCATACAGCCATCATATTTTGACTTGACAATACTCTCCACCCTTTCAGGCGTGTTGTTTTTATTGCTAAGATGACAGAAGAATATGCGTTTCCAATTATCTTGATTATTCTCTGCAAGAAATGTTGCCGTAATATGATTAGCCAAATGACCGCTCTTACTTAAAATCCTCTGTTTCAAGAACAATGGATACGGTCCGCTGAGCAACATCTCCTCATCGTAGTTTGATTCAATTACAATATTGTTTGCCTTAATGATAAAAGGAATAGCCTCATTATTAATGTAACCCAAATCAGTAGCAATTGTAATATTGTTTTTCGGCACACCTTTCTGTTCAATATAGTAGCCCACACAATCTGAAGAGTCATGATATACCTGAAATGAAGTTATCTGAATATCCCCAATTTCAACTGTCTCACCCTTACTTTGATAATGTCGGCATCCGTAAAGTTTTTCAGTAACCTTATAACACCTATTCACACCGTTCAGTATTTCACAGGTTGAATATACAGGTATATGATACACCTCTCCAAGTGTACCCACCGATGCTATATGGTCATAGTGGTCATGCGTCAGAAAAACGGCGTAGATTTTTTGTATGGAAGTGCCTATTTTTTCCAGATTCTTTTTTATAGCCTTAACGCTGATGCCTGCATCAATAAGAATTCCGCAAGTGTCAGTACCAATATAATAACAATTGCCGTCACTTCCGCTGGAAAAACTACAAAACTTCATTTGTGCATAGGATGAGACTCGAACTCACACGCCGTAACCGGCACTACCCCCTCAAAGTAGCGTGTATACCAATTTCACCACCTATGCATGAGGATTTTTGTGGTGCCCGAAACAAGGCTCGAACTTGCACAGCCTTACGGCCACTAGTCCCTGAAACTAGCGCGTCTACCAATTCCGCCATTCGGGCATTATAAAAAGGTGACCACAAAAAAAGCATCCCACAAAAGGATGCTTCATTATTTCAAGAGCGAAAAACGGGACTCGAACCCGCGACCCCAACCTTGGCAAGGTTGTGCTCTACCAACTGAGCTATTTTCGCATTAGTAGATTTTTTTCATCAAGTCAAAAACCATCAAACGCCACCGTCATCCTCATTTGCGACTGCAAATGTACAGCCTTTTTTGCAAACTGCAAAATTTTTCAATATTTTTTTATAAAAAAATTAACTCATCCGCTTTTTGTAGTCCTGGTAGTTGAACTTTTTCAATAAATCTATACGCCCATCTGACTTTACCATACAGATGGAGGGGTGTGTCACCCCATTAAACATTGTGGTTTTAACTGTAGTATAATGTATCATGTCTTCAAGAACCACCCTGTCACCCACTTGCAAAGGCTTGTCAAATGACCATGAGCCAACATAATCACCACTAAGGCAACTGTTACCGCCCATACGGTATGTAGGCTTGCCCTCCACAGGTTCTGTGGCTCCTATTATTGAAGGCTTATACGGCATTTCAAGGCAGTCAGGCATGTGGCATGCAAAAGAGACATTGAGCATGGCTGTGGATATTCCGTCATTTTCAACAATGTCTTGTACTGTTGCAACCAAATCTCCTGTCTGCCAAGCAAAAGCACTGCCTGGTTCAAGTATTATTGTGAGGTTTGGATGACGCTCCCTAAACGCCTTTAAAGAATTTATCAGCAGTTCAATATCGTAGCCTTTTCTTGTCATAAGGTGTCCTCCACCTATATTAAGCCACTTTAGTTGAGGTAAAAACTTTCCGAATTTATTTTCCACTGCCTTTAGTAATGATGCCGTATCGGAGGCTGAAGATTCACAAAGACAATGCACATGCAGCCCCTCAATGCCATCAGGAAGTTTATCTCCTAAAGCAGAGGCCTTTATACCTAATCTTGAACCTGCAACACATGGATTATACAGGTCTGTCTCAACTACTGAAAATTCAGGATTTACCCTTAGTCCGCAAGAGATACCAGTTGTACGGCTACGGAACTTTTCATATTGTGCTATGGAATTGAATGTAATATGACTGCTGCAAGCCGCTATATACTCAAACTCCACCTCATCATACACAGGGGCAAAAGTGTGAGCCTTAGTACCCATCTCCTCCACAGCAAGCAAAGCCTCATTCAGTGAACTTGCTGTAGAATATTTTATGTATTCCTTAATTATGGGAAATGCCTTCCACAATGCAAAAGCCTTAAAGGCAAGGATAATCTCAACCCCTGCCCTATCCTTTACGCTTTTTATGAGTTCCAAGTTTCTACGCAGCCTCTCCTCATAAAGCACATAACATGGTGATGGAAGTTCTTCTATATACATAATTGACAGTTGACAGTTGACAGTGGACAGTGGATAATTAATAATTAACATTCTCCTTTCTACTTTCTCCTTTCTCCTTTATTAACTATAGTTCCAACTCTCCATTAATGACCTCATTCCACGGTAGTCCGCTTTCTGCAACTTTCTTCATAAATGGGTCAGGGTCAAACTCCTCCACATTATAGACACCTGGCTTACGCCATTTGCCTGTCATGAACATATAGGCACCTGTCATTGCAGGAACACCTGTAGTATAACTTACACCCTGCATACCTGTCTCCCTGTACGCCTCCTGATGGCTGCAATTATTATAAATGTAGTATGTCTTCTCCTTGCCGTCCTTTATGCCACGAATACGGCAACCTATTGATGTGTAGCCGTCATAATTCTCTCCCAAATCCTGCGGATTAGGAAGCACAGCCTTAAGGAATTGCAGAGGAACTATCTTAACACCATTATACTCAACTTCATCAATGCGAGCCATACCTATATCTTGAATAACACGCAGGTGTGTAAGATACTCCTGTCCAAATGTCATCCAAAATCTTGCCCTTTTAATAGTTGGGAAGTTCTTTACAAGGCTCTCCAACTCCTCATGGAACATAAGATAAGACTCCTTAGGACCTATCTCAGGATATGTTATAGGCTGATGAATTTCAAGAGCCCCTGTCTCAACCCACTTGCCATCAAGGTAATATCTGCCCTTCTGTGTAATCTCTCTAATGTTTATTTCAGGATTAAAATTTGTGGCAAATGCCTTATGGTGGTTTCCTGCATTACAATCAATAATGTCAAGATAATGAATCTCATCAAAATGATGCTTAGCGGCGTATGCTGTATACACACCTGTCTGTCCAGGGTCAAAACCGCAGCCAAGAATTGCTGTAAGCCCAGCCTTTTCAAACCTGTCTTTATATGCCCATTGCCATGAATATTCAAAATGAGCCTCATCAAGCGGTTCATAATTTGCTGTATCCAAATAGTTCACACCTGCGGCAAGACATGCGTCCATAATATGCAAATCCTGATACGGAAGTGCCACATTTATAACAAGTTCAGGCTTATATGAGTTTAGCAATGCAGTTAAGGCAGGTACATCATCTGCATCAACCGCCGCAGTTTCAATATCAACTCCGTAACGTTTTTTTACATCAGCCGCCACTGCGTCACACTTGCTTTTTGTGCGGCTTGCAAGCATTACACCTGTAAAAACATCTGAATTTTGTGCAACCTTATGCACAACCACGGTTCCAACACCGCCACAACCAATAATCAATACTTTTCCCATAATACTTCAGTTGACAGTTGACAGTGTAATAATTGTCCACTGTCCACTCTCCACTGTCCACTTATTAATAAATCCACTTACCATCATTACCCCTTTTAGTAGGGATATTGAATGACAACATAACCTCATGGCTTGTCCACGCCAAATTACTGATTTTACCTATATTGACATCACATGCGTAACCAATACGCAACCAATTCCATTCAAAGCCAACCATAGCGTAAGCAGTAGTCTCCGTCTTATAACCAAGTCCTACATACACATATTTTCCAATAAAGCCTGTGACATTGGCATCAATTACATGATACTGACCTGTATAGTAATAAACCAAGGCTGGAGCAAGCTTAAACTTCTCACAACATGGAATCAAACCTCTTGCATACGCATAGTATGAAGGGCGTGAATTCATAGTAGTCTGTTCATAGAAAAATCCAGGTATATGATTAATTGACACACCTAACAGAATATACGGATTTGCATATTCTATACCAAACGATGCGTCAAACTTAATGTTTTTCTGGTATCTGTCAGGCACCAATGGGTCAGGTTCATACACATGCTTTGAAGGGTCAAACTCCTTATTATACAATCCCAATCCCACACCAAAGGAGAACACATTGTTCTTGCCAAAATTCAAATGATAGGCATAAACCGCCTTAAAATCAATTTGATGATAAGCAATACCGCTTTTGTCATAATTGAATGACACGCCGATACCTGATTTTGCCTTCTCAATATAAGTTTGAACATTCAGCAAAGTAGTAAACGGAGCACCCTCCATACCGGCATACTGGAACCTATTAATAGAGAATATGTTTACATTGGCACTATTGCCGGTACCGGCAGGATTAATACGGATTCTTGAAAACAACTGCTCACTAAGCGTAAAGTCATTTTGTGCATACAATGACAGCACGCTTAATGCAATGCAGCTAAATAACAAGCGTAGTTTTCTCATAATCAAAGAGTTTACTTTTTATAGATTTCAACATTACCCTTTCTTACACTTCCGTCAGGAAGAATAGCCTTATAGTAATACAAACCCGGCATAGCAATTTTTGAATTGCCGTTTGCGTTTGCATAGCCGTCCCAGCCGTCTTTTGAATGGGCAACCATATTGCCTGTACGGTCAAATACATAAAGTTCAATACCTCCTTCTATGCCAACAACAAAATCCTTGTTAGTGCCGTCATCGTATGGCATAAATATTGTTGGCCACTCCACAGTTACATTTGAAACGGCACTAAATGTATTTCCACATTCATCGGTTATAACCACCTTATATTCATGGTCAATATACGGAGTAACAGGGAATGAACCGTCAAAACTTTGTCCGTTATCAGTCCAAACCACGCTCTTAGCCGCTTCTGACGGGGTGTATTCAAGTTTTTTGCTAACTTGCTGTCCTAAAGCTATACTTTCTGTTTCCGGAGTTAGAGAAATGGACTCTATAGTATTTTTAACTGTAACAGTAATTGTCACCTCACCTGAGCCACAGCCTTCATCAGCAACAGCAGACACGCTATAGTTTTCTGTACCAGGAGTAAGAATATCAACATCCTTTCCAATTACATTACCATCAGCATCTTTAAATGTATATTGTGTATCTGCACTATAATTTGTTATAAGAGTTGTAAGGTCAAGAGTTGGCTTCTTACTGTCTTTACACTCATTGTAAGGTTTTACAACAGGTGTCTCCGCTGATTTCTTAACGGTGACAGACAAAGGCAATGACTTCTCACTCTCACAGCCACCGTCAGGTGTGTCTGTTACATAATATGTGGCAGTCATTGGCTTAGATATGTCAAACTGAGCCTGAGCATCTGGTATCATAGTTGTCTTATCTGATGCATACCACGTCAGGTTTGTATATGAAGATGTAACTTGGTCAGATAATCTCTTCATTTGAGATGTACTTACAGCACACTCTTCATAAGGCTTAACTGTAGGGGCGACACCCGCAATTTTAATGAGTGTAACAGGAGTTGTTGTCACTATGGTACAATAAGTATTACCTAACTCAACCTTATAATGCCAGCCATTTTCTGCATCAGCAGGCAAGTTATATGTTGCAGAGGTTGCACCTGCAATTATTTCCCAATTTTCAGCACCCTCACCTTTAGTCTTATCCACATACCATTGGTAAGAAGTTGCATTAGTTGCATTAACTGTTACTGATTTCTGCTGGCAATAATTTATCTCAGCAGGCCATTTTGTAGTATCGTATGATGGAGCCGCCTTAACTGTAAGAGTGAGAGCCGTAGCAACACTATTACAAATTTCGGAACCTCCGTCAGTAAAATACTCTGTTTTTAAGACAACAAACTTATGACTACCAGGTGTGCGTACAACACCTGTAACATTGTTCAAATCTATCACCAATTTACCGTCAGTGATTTCTTGTGCCGTAATATCTTTGTTTTCAATCAGCACTGTCTCATCTTCTTTTAGTGTGTATTTTACAAACTCAGATACGCAACCAAATGTAACATTTATTTTAGGAAGGTCTTTCTCTTTTTTACCGCTTTCCTCACAAACGGTAGAGTTACCGTCAAACGCCGTTATCAGCACATCACTACAAGTAGAGTTGTAATCCAATAAGTTTTGAGAGAACACATAATCTGCACTCTGCATTGGAGCTATAGTACCTGCCTCAAGCTTGTCAATGATTGTCTGTCCACATAGAGACTCTTTTGTAACAAAGACCTGCAAATTACCGCTTTGAGGTACAGATGTAAGTATCTCACGGGCATTAACACTTGCAGTATAATAGCTACCATCTAATGACATTGATTTAATGTATTTGTATCTTCCCGCTTCTCCAGTCTTTTTGGTTTCATCAACCTTAAGCAGATATACACAAGGATTTGAGCCTAATCCAAAATCTATATCCGCTATTCTAACAACCTCATTATCTGTTAGTTTTTCAAATGTAGCGGATGTATAAGTAGATGGTGTCTTAGTATTATCGTAGTATTCAGCAGGGAATGTAGGAACACAAAGGTCAACTGAAATATCATCTATCAAAACATCATTACCTACACCTGTACCACCATTATTTCTTATAATTAACTGATAATCAGCTTCACTACCACTCTCTTCTATATCAAGCGAAGCCTCCTGATATTGCCAGTTGTCATTAAAGCCAACCTTAGTGGAAACTTTAGTGGCATCCACCCAAGCTGTTTCAGGTTCTCCTGCCTTTTTCTTCTGAATAACCAACTCCATATCTATAGGCAATGAGCCACCCTCATTTTTAGTAGCATTTGCAAAATATGCTGAGAAACTAAGAGTGGAACCTTTCTTAAACAAACTCTTATCCTCTGGTGTCAATTCATGTTGATAAGCAATATTTGATTTGCCGTCTTTGAAATTTATAAACAACATAGCACCATAATTACCTGCGGTACCTGCATCGCCTACAGTATGGTCTCTAAACTCTTTCTTATCTGAAGTTGGGGCAAAATATTGTCTGAACCACATATTGTTTCCTTCACAATCCTCTACAGACTCATCCATAGCACTTCCCTCTCCACAACCGCAATAATAAGGAGTGGCAACTACAGCGTAGTATCCGTCATTGATTTTTTTAGGATATGGCTGATACGTGTAGTCAGAACTCATATCCTCACCACCACGTCTTGAATCTGTACCCTTTAATGATGGCAATGTTCCAAAATCATTTCCAAACAAGTGGGCTGAAGAACCACCGTCAGCACAACTTATTATTACCTGAATTTTTACTTCTGAAGAAGTTTTTCCGCCGTAAGATACTCTATAATATGTGGTCTTACTTGGAATTTTCTCCCCTGTAAGGGTATATGAGCCACCTGCCTGAGAAGCAAGTGTCTGCCAAGTATCTTTATCAAAATCCTTGTATTCAAAAACATACTTAGTGTCTGTCAAACCAACAGGTGTTGCAGTAAGTTTAATGCCTTGTGGTTTCTCAGTATATTTATATGCGTAAATATCTGAAACAAGAACTACATTTGAATATAATCCCCAAGAACCCTTAAAATACACATCACTTTTTCTGCTTGAATTTGGACACTTTTTAGAGGCATCAGGCTTGTACAAATTCTTACCGCTTGTATATGGAGCCTGAAAAACAACAGTATTTTCCCATACATCATCAGACTCATGTCCGTCCTTATCCCAGAAACTCATTCTTCCGTACGATGAAGCAGTTGTTATAGTTGCCATCCAAATATCACCATCCACCTTTTTCATTTGGTACCAAGAGTCTTTGTTCCTATAGTATGAGCCTTGATTAACATTAGAGGCATTACCGTTACCACTCTCAGTAGGCACTGACAGCCAAATTTCACCGCTGAACAGTTTGTCAGAGTTATCATAAAAGATTATGGTATTAGCAGGAATAGATGCTCCTTTAGTCTGCACATCACAACTACCTGGCTCTGGTACGGTTTCACAAGTCCAACTATGTGGATACCAGTTCTTATCTCCACTACCAGAATAAATCTTAACAGAGAACGCACCTGTAGAACAAGATGATATGTAATCTGTGCCTGAAACAGAGCCTTGAGAACTATTTGATGAACCAAGGTTGAAATTAGCGGACATACCCTCCTGCCAGTTATTATCCTTTCCTACCCAATACTTGTAATCATTTGGATTACCTGTGTAATTATCTATCACAATATTATCACACAAATATTCATCACCTGACAGGTAGGTAAAATAAAACATACCACTCCAGACACCATCTTTGTACACTGAAATACAAAAATTATCAGCGTTTACAAACTGTGCCAATCCAAACAATGGCAACATAAGTGCAACAATGAATTTTAACAAATTTCTACTCATATTTTTAAAGTTTTTAAGTTATTATCAGAATTTTACAACCTCAATTGTACCTTTATGTATTCCACCGTCAGGCAGGGTAATATAGTAGTAATATACACCAGGCAATGCTATTTCACCCTTAGGTGCCAAATTACTGCAATTTATAGAGCCGTCCCAACCGTCAGAACCGGTAAATATCTTTTCATTGAATCTGTTGTAAACCACAATGTCAAGTCCCTTTGCAAAGTAGCCGTTGGCACCTTGTCTTGGAGTGATAAGTGTAGGCCACAACACCTTTATGTCAATCTCCTTAGTTACAGCATTACATCTGCCTGTTGCAGTTACTGTATACTTGGTATTGGTGTATAGCACAGAACTTACAGACGGACCTGTCTCTTCGTCCAAAACCAATGCGTTCTTCTTCCATTTATATTCAGAAATTGCAAACTCCTTAAGCGGAACAGCCGTAACCTCAACCTCTTTCTGTGCGGCAAGCACCTCTGTATCAGAGGCCTCAATATCAATATCTATTGTTCCCTCAACATGAACATTTATAGCCACTGTTGAACTTTCACATTTTCCGTTTTCTGTATTTGTAACGTAATATGTATGGTTATAATTCTCCACCGATGCGTTAAACATATCAGAAATTGGAATATCGCCTTGGGCGTCATCATAGAACTTCAAGCCTGACTTATCTGAAATATTAACTTGATTCTTCAGACTTTGAGGCGTTGTAGTAACACACTTGTCATAATCAACAACAGAAGGTGCAGAAGTAACGTCCTTAACTTCAATCCAAATTGTCTTGATTTGTCCTTGACAGCCACTACCCTCTACTCCGTATGCCTGAACATAGTACGCTCTCTTGGTCTCCACATCTACTATTGTAGTTTCCATTTCCTGTGTGGCTTGTGCATCGTAGAAATACTTTATATCATCATACACCGATGCGGCACCCACTGCATTTGAAATATCAACAGTTGCAGGCAAACAAACAGGGTCAAGAGGTGTCATTGCCAAGAACGGTTCCTGCTTGTTCTCATTTAGCGTAACGCTTGCACTACCCTTACAATTAGTTTCATTATTTGTAACTGTTACGGTATATGTGCCTTTTGTATCAAATGTGTTCTTGGCTGTTGAAACAGATTTTCCTCCATTCCATAAATATGTTACATCATCCACATTTGTAACTTGTGCCTCAACCTCAATTTCAGGATTTGTACAAGTAAGTGTGCCACTGTTTGGCTCTATCTTAACTATTGGTGCCGTCTTATCCTCTTCAATGTTGAAATCCTTTGTATTTACACAACCATATCGGTTGGTTCCAGTTACTGTATATGTGCCTGCTTCTGAAACCTCAAGATTTGCTCCTTCTGTTCCCAATTTATCAGACCAAACATATGTCATTCCCTTTGAATCTGACGATGCCGTTAAAATAACGCTATTACATGTAACTTTCTCTGCCGATGCGGTAATCTCAATTTCAGGAATTTGTTTTCTTTCAACAATTGTTGTATCGGCAACCTCACTTCTACAACCATTAGGACCTATGGCAACCACACTGTATGTGCCTTCATGGTCAACGTGATATGACAGTGCTATCTGTGTACTTACGCCATCGCTCCACTCAAATGCACAACCGTCAGGAATTGATGTGGCGGTAAGTGTTGTTGTCTGACTGTCATCCTTACAACTTAAAGTATCAGTAGGAACATACATTTCAACTAATGGTTGTTCAATGTCCTGTGTTATCTTTATACTCTTTTCATCTGTACAACCATTTATTTTTGAGGTAGCCACCACTTCATAAGTGTCAGGCAATGAAACCATTAGAGGATTATCTGTTGATATTGCTCCCGTATATGTCCACTTATAATCACACTCTCCCACTTTTTCATCTTCCTCAACAGTTGCCGTAAGTGTAAGTTCTGTATCGTTGCAGTTAAGAACTTTAGTTGAAACTCCTGAAGCATTTACACTTGTAACACTCATTACAGGGTCAACTTTATTCTCTTCTATTGATACGGTTGTAGAACCACTCTCGCAACCTTTTTCACTTATTGCTATAACATCCAAGTTAGTTTCTGTTTCAAAATACCTTTCTGCATCTGTATTGTCATCAGACCACTTGAATGTGGCGGTAGCCTGGTCACTCTCTAATTTCACTTTTACTTGTGGAACATTACAATTCACTACATAAGGTGCTGTCAATTCTGTGCCGGTTGAAGCATCGTAAACTGTAAAGGTTATTTCAGGAACTGCATTTCTTGTAATCGAAACGGCAGTTTTGGTTTCACTTACACAACCATTTTCTGTATCAAGCATCTCTGCATAATAGGTGTCGGTACTGCCTACAGTAGGCTCTGTTGGTGTATATGTTGCACCTTCTGCCACATTTTCATCAGATGAATTATACCATTGTACCTTATAGTTAGTTTCTGCCGGAGCCTGAACCGCAAGTGTAGGAACTACATCTCCGTCACAATACTCCTTATCACCAAGCGATATTGGTGCCGCTGGCTTAGATACATTCTTGGTTATTGTAGAACTTGCTGTATTCTCACAACCGTTTGGTGCGGTGGCGGTTACTGTGTATGTGCCTGCCTCTGTTACTGTGAGTGTTGCACCTGTGGTCTCTGATGCATCATTCCACTTGTAGGTTACGCCTGCGGTGCTTGAACTTGCTGTCAGTTCCTTTGATGGCGTAGTGCAGTTCAATTCAAACTCCGTTGGGGCTACGCTTACATTTGGTAATTCCACATTCTTGGTTATTGTAGAACTTGCTGTATTCTCACAACCGTTTGGTGCGGTGG
>JAKSNZ010000035.1 GCA_024405855.1 Paludibacteraceae bacterium | reverse complement strand
ATTGGTTCTGCCATAATGATGTAGTCACAACTCACAACCTTCCAAGCAGATGCGGCACAAGCCACAACACTCTTGAATGTGAAGCAACGGACATACCTTTTCTGTGTGAACGGTATACCCTAAAAATGTGTTCTGATTGCTATTTTACGCCCCCCTGCGTGGAAGTTTGGGTTGTGATGTTCTTTCATAAATAAGTTAGTTTTTTAAGTTTTTTGTTTGTTTTGTATCGTGTACCAAAAAATGAGTACACTCCACGCTCACAAAGTTAGATACTATTTATGTGGAACTTATTAGTAGTGCGTAGCGGATATTTCGGCACTTGTGTAGCGGATTTGGCAACGCATAAAATATGGTTTGCACAATTTAAAATATTTGCTTACTTTTGCATTGTTCTATTTCATAAAAAGAATGCAGCATATTACACACAATATACTAAACGCATATCTGTCATTGTTTAATTTCATCTCCGACAATGATGTAGATTGTAATGCTTTATCTGGAGACTTAGATAAAGCGTTAGTATACATTTATAAAAATGCCGACAACTCTTTTGATGAGTTGAATTGTCCTCCTGGACTTTATAAATTTCAAACAACTAGCAAACATCTAAATAAATACACTGAACTTGCAATAAATCATTTAGGGGAATCCATTTCTCTTAAACTGCTAAACATTCCTATTAACTATCTTTTAGATGAACTGACCTGCAATATTTTACAACATTCAAATGCAAAGAAAAGTTTCATATTTACCAACTTTAATAGTAATACAAAAACTATAGATATATGCGTTGCAGATAATGGTCTTACTATATTTGGCAGTTATGTAAACAAACAAAAATATATTGACAAGCTAAATAATAGTAATATAAATGCCATATTGTTGGCCAAAGATGGTTACTCAACAAAAGATTTACCAGAAGCGGAAAATAGGGGATACGGAATTTCTTCAAACATCAATATGGTAACTAATGGACTCTGCGGTGCATTTTCTATATTGTCTGGTGATGCTTTGTACTATTGTGAAAATAATTACTCTAAAATATTTTCATTGCCAAACAATATAGAATGGAATGGCACGCTTTTTGTGGTTTCAATACCAATAAATATTCCTTCAGATTTTGATTTTTACAAATACATAAAATAATATGAAAAAGATTATAAAGGTAAATACCAAATATGGTCCAGCATTACGCACAAGAAGTAGCGTTGAACAAATTGCTCAATCTATGAATTCTGAAAATGAATACTTGATTGATATGTTGGGAGTAGAAGAAATTTCACGTTCCGCAGCAGATGAATTATATAATCTAAAACAGAACCATACTAATGTACACATAGTGCACATGACTCCTTTTATTACCAATATGCTTGATATAGTCACTATTGGACGTTTCCAACCGCGCAAAAGAGAACACCTCAACACCGATATTGTTTATTGCACAGACATGGAATCGTTAAGGGAGGCCTTCGCTCAAAAATAACTTTTTGTTAGGTAATGTTGACAAAAAAGGCTGGCACCATTTGGTGTCAGCCTTTTTACTGTAATATGTCAATACTTTAATAAATCTCTTCAACTGAAAGGTTGGTAATTGCACCACCAATAGTCAAAACCTCATTATTAGGAGTAATGATAAATGTACCCTTACGTGTAATAACCACTTGATTCTTTTCCTGAGCGTTATCAGCACCTATGGTTGGGTCTTCTGTAGGAATATATATGCTCCAAGTACCGGTTGTGGTCAATTGACCTTCACCCCAAGATGTTGCTGTAAACAAATTATATGTGCCGTCATATGCCTCAACTCCTGTACCATTCCAGAAATCCGCCCATGCCGGTTTTTCTGCAATTGGGTTATATCTCAAGAATTGAACGCTTACCCAAGGTTCCTCGTTCTCAGGAATAGCGGCAGAGAACAAGCCGTTACCAAGGTCTGTAAAGAATGCTGTGAACAGTCCATAGTCTTGGTCAGACATACCTGTACGGAAAATAGCACCTATCTTAGCACCATCTACAGCCCAATTACAATCCTCAGTTGTTTGGAAATAGATTACATCACCTGTTGGAACAGGACCAGGGCCTGGAGTATAGTTGCCCCACTCACCTGTTGTGCTATCCCAGTCTAAGTTTGATGCTGTTGCTGTAAACATATCAAACTCACCAGTGTAATCCAAAAGACCTGTCGCATTCCAATAGTTCTGCTCCTCAGGGCTTGTAGCAGTAGATTGATAACGCAGGAACTGAACGGCAACAAAAGGTTCTTCATTCTCTGGAATAACACCCTCAAATACACCTGATTGTCCCTCTACTGGAGTAAAGAAAGCGGCATACATACCAAAATCCATAGCACCTTTGCCCACTTTGAACAGAGCACCAATCTTAGCACCGTCACTTGCCCACCAAGATGTGGCTGAAGTGGTCTTGAAATAAATTTTCTCAGCATAAACGCTGAATGCAAGCATTAAAGCCGCAGCAAGAGTAAAAATCTTTTTCATAATAAATAAATTTTAGAAGTTAAAAATGTTTGAGTTGAAATCTTTTTGCAAATGTATTAAAAGAAAACGGAGTTTTCAATAGTATCTAAATAAAATCTAAATGTATCTAAACTTTATATCTCTGTATTTCAGTTAATTAAATATACAGCAACTATATAGTTATCTAAATTGTCAGATGTCTATAATCCTGATACTTTACCACTTTGAACACACACAACCTTGCTTACACCCTGTACATCTTGTGACTTTACATTATCAATAACAATTTCCGCCACATTATCAAAACCAAATGCGGGGCGTATTTCCTCTCCTGTATAGGTAAGAGTTATGTTTGAAAGTTCAAGTTTGTCAATGTTTTTACCATAGAATCCCCAATAAGGCATTGAACGAGATTCAATTGAGGTCTCAGTAAGTCTCTTGTTCTTTAGATTAACATCATTGCTGCCCTTGAACTGAACCTTAATATCAGAGAAACGCACACTCTTGAACCTGCCACCATTCCAACTCTCAGCACTAAGACCTGCCAGCACTATATTTGTAGCCTCAACACGCTCTACAACCACATTCTCAGAACTGTTATTGCGGTTCAAGAAGAAATTAACGGCGGCATTCATCTGGTCTATCTTAATATCATGTATATATATGTTATCAGACGGACCTGGAGAGTAATCCCAACCACCAGGTTGAACTATTATGGCGGCAAGCATATTACGGCGTTGCCCGTCAAAGGTTGAGCGTTGCGGATATAGACCTGGCCCCTGGAACACGCAGTTGCCAATTTCAAGGTTACAGGCAGGGAATATTACACGCACTCCGTTACAAGCAGTATTAAGATAGCAGTCAGATACCCTTACGCCGTCCCAAAAGCCTCCGGCAATGGCATCATCGCCCGTATACATCTTGCAATTATGAATGTTTATATTTTTACCGCCACGAATATGAATACCGTCCCAACCCTCTGTAATGGTAAGGTTGCAAAATGTGGCATTCTCACTCTCATAGCCCACAAAAGCGTAGTTTGAAGCCTTGTCAATAGTAATGCCGCTAATCTCAAAATTTGAGCACTCTCCAAAAACAATACCATGAGGACCACGCTTACCCTCTTCACCGTTAGGGTCTTCAACATGACTGCCGTCTATCTTACCAAGACCTGATATTGATATGTTTTTTGCAGCGGTAGCCACAATAAGACCACGAGTCCAATTAGGGAAATATGCCATACCGTATTTGGTCATATCCTTAGTAGGAATATACTGAACATACTCATCAAGTTTTGTAGTACCCTTTATAACGGCTCCCTCTTCAAGATAAAGATGAACGTTACTTTTAAGAACCACCGAGCCAGTAACAAAAACGCCTTTAGGAACCATTACAGTTCCACCACCAGCATTAAAGCAGGAATCTATTGCCGCATTTATTGCCTTTGTGTTTATTGTTTTACCATTACCTTTGGCACCAAAACTCTTAATGTTATACACATTGCCAGCCGTCAAACCCGATGTAAGGAACAAAACCGTTGATAATAGAATTAGTTTTTTCATAATATTAGAATTTTTGTTTCTAAAGAACCAGAACGCACAATATAGTAGCCTTGCGGTAACTGACGGCTCTCAAACCTGCCATCAGCATCTATGACTTGCATAATGACTCCTGCTGAATTACACACTTCAATCACACCAATAAAATTTCCATAAATTCTGCCACTGTTTGAATAAACTGACAATCCGCCCTCAGTAAGTGCAGCCTTATCATCTTCTGTAGTAGGGCAGTCAATTTCTGTTATATCAGAACCATTGGATGTGAAACACATATTCCCCAACGCAGACTCTGTATAATAATCTGCGGTCTGACCGCCAGCCCAACCGCCATTATTGAATATTATGTTAAATTTATCGCCCTCATGAAGAGACCCAATAGTATATTTATACCAACCATTAAGCCCCTCAACGGCTGTCATTGGCTGATTGTCAACTATTGTTACATCGGCGGCAACAGCCATAACAGGTAGCAGTAACGCAATTATATTTATAATATATCTATTCATAACTATTCTTTCTTCACTATTCACTATTAACTATTTAACGAATACCTTATACCCGTAAGCACCTACGCTTATTGTTCCTGACAGTTGTCGCGTGCCACCATCAATAAAGTCAGCGTATGTACCCTGTGGAGCACTGTTCAGGGTAACACCCTTTGTACCGTTAGAAAAATTAAGAACCACCACTACACTACTGTTACCACTCTTACGCTCGTATGCAAGCACACTGCCATCATTATTAGTGTAAAGACGAGTAAGAGAACCACGCTCCGTTCCGTCTTTAAGGGCTGGCGATGAGTGTTTCAGAGAAATAAGTTTTGGCATAAGATTTCTGTAAAAATCTGCGGTTGATGACTTAACATTAAAGTTAATTGCCTGCTTATCAGTAAATGTAGTAACGCTCCAGCCTATCTCCTGACCCATATAAATCATAGGACAGTCATTTATGGTGTACATAAGCACAAGAAGCGGATTATAAACCTCTCTATAACGCTCAAATTCTGTACCCTCGTATGCACTGCGGTCATGGTTTGTAAGGTGAGTCATCTTTGAGTAAGATTTACCCTTTGTACTGTTAAAATAGTTAGTACAGTCTATCCACAGATTTGACACACTGCGGTCTCCTGCAAACTTAACCAGCATATCATGAAAATTCCAGCCGTATTGAATGTCAAAAGCACTCCAGTAATTATTGTCCTCTGCCTCACCAAGCCAACCTATCTGCTTTATCTCAGAAACAGCGGCACGAGCCTCATTCCAGAACGATACAGGTACACCTGTTGCAAAATCACAACGGTAACCGTCTATGTTACACTCTTTTACCCAATACTTTAGAACATTCTTCATTTCAGCATAGAGTTCAGTGTTCTTGCCTCCGTAAGTGTAGTTAAGTTTATAGACATCATTCCAACCCTCAGGGTGATATGGGTTGTAGCCGTAATAGACACTTTTTGTATTTACCCACGCACAATCTGTGGCAGTGTGGTTGCAGGCTATATCAAGCCACACCTCAATACCATTTGTATGAGCGGTGTTTACAAGGTTCTTAAAATCAGAGAGAGAACCATAGTTTGGATTAACACTATAGTAATCCTTTATGGCATACGGACTGCCGTATGTGCCAACCTTACCTTTCTGCCCTATAGGGAAAATAGGCATAAGCCACAGCACATCAACACCCAAAGCCTTAAGGCGTGCCATATCATTTGTAACGGCATTAAAACTGCCTGCCGATGAGTAGTTAAGAACATTTATTTCATAAATAACCTTTGCATCGCTGACCTCCGGAACGCTTTGATAAACATGGATATGTGGGGTCTTTGTCCAAGATGAAGGACGCTTGAACTTAATGGTAATGCCGTCACCTCCATCTGCTCCGCTGGCACTGACAGCGGAAAAAACAATCAATACAATTAGCAATATTTTAGCTGTCAGTTTTTTCATACGTTATTTCCTAAAGATTTTACATCCGTAAGCAGGCACGGTAAATGTAGGGTCTGATGAAAATTCAACATCGCCGCCGTCAAGATAGTCACGGAACTTGCCTTGAGGCACAGAACCTGCAAACTGAGAAGTTACTGACTTGCCAGAAAAATTCATGACAACAACAACCTCACTCTCTCCGTTTGTACGCTTGTAAGAGAACAGATTTTCAATATCCTCAGTAGGCATAATATAAAGACTACCTCTTTCAGCCCCCGATGCCAAAGCCTTGGTTGTTCTTTTCAAACGACAAAGTTTCTTTATTAAAGTCTGAATACCATCATTAGTGTTACCCCACCAAATAGTCTGCTTGTCAAACAAGTTCATGTGCTGGTCATCACCAATCTCCTGACCATTGTAGATTAACGGCATATCATAAATGGTAAATGAAAGCACGGTCATATTTGCCAAATGTCTGCCAAAACGGGTGAACTCAGTACCTGAGTCAGCGTTAAGGTCATGATTTGTTACATAAACCATTTTAGCCTTTCCACCTGTATACCTTTTATTATTGAAAAGTTCCTGACAAGATGCCTGCAAATCAGTAATGACAGGCGATGCGGCAAATGCTGTAATCTTATCATTAAAGCCCCAAGCATAGTCAAAATCAAAATTTGCAAGCAGACTCTCATTATCAACACTACAGTCAGCCTCTGCCAACCATTCCAGTCCGCTCTTTATCTTGCTTAACTCAGCCTTTGCATATACCCAAAAGTCATTTGCAATCATATTTGAAGAAGCATAGTCAAAACGGAATCCGTCAATGTCACACTCTCCTACCCAATACTTCATACACTCTGTCATAGCCTTGTAGGTAGCCTCCTTTTTCATATCAAGTTGATATACATCAGCCCAAGTAACGCCACTTATTGTAGGATGATAAGGTTTTGAACCTGCATAATACTCAGGATGGTCCTTTACCCAAGGGTGGTCCATAGCGGTATGGTTAGGAACCCAGTCCATCCAAACCTTCATGCCCTTTGAGTGTGCGGCACTTACAAGATTCTTGAAATCATCAATAGTCCCGTAATCAGAATTAACCTCCATATAGTTTCTTACGGCATACGGACTGCCTATTGAGCCGTTATGCCCCTCAATTCCTATAGGATGTATAGGCATAAGCCAAATAATATCCACTCCTAATTTATATAGACGGTCAAGTTGGGCGGTTACGCCCGCAAAGTTTCCTTCCTTTGAAAAATTGCGGACATTAACCTCATAAATAACTCTATTATTCACCCCTATACTTGATACCGGAGTATCCCAATTTTCTGTTGGTTTTACAGGATTGTTTTTACCGCACGATGCCATCAACATTGCAAGAGCAATGACTGACAATAATATTTTTGTTGCTTTCATAGTTACTTGCTTTTATAGGTCAATTAATTCTTTCTGCAATATAATAGCCTGTCATATCATTCAGTATAAGCAGGTATGTACCAGTTTCAGGAACTATACAGTTATCATGAGCAGTTGGGTTGTAATCAGACAAGCCGTATGGCATATTGTTATCAACAGGACACCATTTCCCACTCCAAAGAGATTTTGTTGTCCATTTTGCATAGCCTGAAGTTACAGACAAACCATTGTGCCTCCATAGATGCGGGTCATACGCATCTTGCTGCATTGGTTCAATAGCACCCCAAGAGTTAAAGTCGCCAATAAAGCCCACAGGATTTGAAGTAAAGTCCTTGCCCTTAGTTTGCGATTTTGAAGTATCGTAGGCATCAAGAGTGAATGTCATAGAATTTAGGTCAATCTTTATTGTATAATACCCCTCTTCAGGAACCACAAAGGCATCACCCTCATGAACACCTACATTAAGTTTACCATCACCGGCATTGTAGTAAAGTTCTTGAGTACCAACGGCATCCTTGCCCATTAGTTTGAAAGAACCCTTCATTTTACCTGTAAAGGTGTAAGTAAAGTCATTTGAATCATTGGTATCACGGAACATACGATACGATATATCTTTAGTATCCCAATTATTCCACTCACCAACCACATACATAGGCTGCAGGCCGTAAGGAATTATGGTAAGTTTAGGTGCATTTGATGAATAAGTGTAGGTTTCACCATCACCATACTGAGCCTTGACTCTGATTTCCATTGTAATGGCTTCACCACCCTTTGCATCGGTTATGTTTGATAATACCCAAGACCCAAAATCAACTGTAGGCAACACTACCGATGTGTTATTACCTTGAATTATGGCGTATGGCTTTGCATTTACAAATCCGTTTCCAAATTTGTCAAATTCAAGATTATAGGTTATTGGAGCAACATCAACACTCCCCTTTTCAGTATTAAACACAGCAGGGGTCCAAGTTATAACACATAATGTGTCACTTGTTTTCATTATAGACCTGATATCCAATGTATCTGTAGGCACCTCTCCTATTACTGAAGGTGTTATGCTTTTAATGGCAGGCTCACGTGTATCACACGATGCCAAAATAACAGCACTTATAAACACTGCAAATATTATATGTAACTTTTTCATAACAGTAATTAATATCCTTGATTTTGTTTAAGATTAGTATTGACACTTAACTCTCCAGCCGGCAACGGATAGAGATTATATTTTGGGTCATGGTTGGCAATACCTGTTTGTGTACCGCCTTTCCAGCACCAATTATAGTTTGCAGTAAAGTAGTTGAAACGTATAAGGTCAGAACGTCTCCAACCTTCCCAATACAGTTCTCTGGCACGCTCCTTTACAAAGAAATCAAGTGTCAAATCAGCCTGTGCCACCTGTGCTGCTCCAGCACGGTCTCTAAGGGCGTTTACATAGCCCAATGCGGTATTCATATCGCCACCCTGTCCACCTCTTACAACTGCCTCGGCATACATAAGGTAGGCATCAGCCAAACGGAACAGAGGAAAATCTGTATCGGGGAAAATTTGGTCAGTACCTGTTGAACCCGTACTTGTACGGTTAGTAAACTTTGTAACCAGCCTGCCCTGTGTATAACCTGTATGAAGGTCTGTAATTTCGTCAGTCATACCCTCTTTGTAGAACAAGGCACGCTTGTCTTCTGCACTGAACAGCCCGAATAACTCTTTTGGGGCTCTGGCACCAGTCCAAGCACAAGTGGCTCCGTCAACACCATATATGTCAAATATTGGAAGTCCGGGAACTTTCAGCGATGCCTCCAAACCTATAATGAAACTTACACCACCATAGCCTGTGGCTTTCTTACCATCATAAATTATAGGGAATATGACCTCTTTTGAATTATTGTTATCGGCTCCAAACAAGTTCTTATATACAGGTTCAAGTGAATAACCGCCGCCTATAACCTTGTTCAGTTGGGTAATACAATCAGTATATCTTGCAGTGCCTGTATAAACCTCTGCGTTAAGATACATCTTAGCAAGAAGCATTGCAGCCACACTATTGTTAACCCTGCCGTAAAGTCCCGTTGCAGGCAAGTTGCCTTCAGATACAACTGCGTTTACCTCTCCCTCTATCCAATTAAACACTTCAACCCTTGATTTTTGTGCAGGAGCGTAATCGCCGACACCGTCCTGCTCCACTATAATAGGAATATTGCCGTAGAAATCCATTAGGAAGTAGTAGTTCATTGCACGTATCAGCCTTACCTCTGCCCTGTAGTTCTTTACATTTTCTTGAATAGTGGCTCTGATACCTCTGCTGTTCATCTTTTCAGTGGTGGTTTCACGCAGATACTCATTACAATAGGCAATGGTCAGATACATTCTGTCATAAGTAAGGCGGAACCAGTTGTTATCAGAACTCCATGAAAGAGCCTGCAAATCATTTAGTGCGTCATTATCCCAAAATACACGCATCTCATCAGTACAGAACTCCTGAAGGGTGAACCAACTTCTGAGCCAAGCGGTTTCACCGGTATCGCCGTTTGAAATATCATCATAACCGTATGGACCTTGGTTACCTGTAAGGGAAAATCCGGCATAAATCTTAGCCAAGAACCCTTGATATGTAGCCTCATCACTCCAAGCCTTATCAGGAGTGTAGGCGGTATCGCTGAGCACAACCTTGTCCATATCCTTTACACAAGAGGTAAAGAGCAGTGCCAATACTGCAACTGAAATATATAATGTCTTTTTCATAATTGTAAGTTTTTAGAATTTCAAGTTAATACCAAGCATTACCGTAAGTGGACGAGGATAGAAATCAGAATCTATACCACCATTGATTTCAGGGTCAGAACCCTTATATTTTGTTATTACAAACGGATTTTGAACCGTTGCATACACTCTGCCTCCAAACTTGCTCTGCTTTGCATTGAATGACCAGCCTAATGTTATGTAGTCCATACGGAAGAAAGATGCCTCCTGTATGAAGTAACTGCTTGTAGCCTGATTTGAGGTGTAGCCTAACGCTACCACATCAGTAAGTCTGTTCAGCAGATATGTGCCTTGATATATTGATGAGTTTGATGTGTTGGTGTTATTTGCAAGGGCAGAATTGTAGTTATAGCCTCCAAAACCACCATGACCGCCAAATGAAAAGTCCCATGCCTTGTAGGTAAGTTTTGTGTTCAAGCCTAATGTTACATCAGGGGCAGCCTTGTGGAACACTATAAGGTCATCATCATTAAGTACGCCGTCCTTGTTTTGGTCAACGTATGCACCTTCAATAGGCTTACCATCTTTATCATAAATTTGCTCATACACATAGTAACTGTTAGCGGCACAACCAACCTTTTGAATCTTTATGCCCTCTCTACGATATGAATTGCTGTTATCGCCGTATGTGAGCTGACGTATTGTGTTCTTGTTCCATGAAACGTTGGCACCTATCTCCCAAAACCAGTTTTTTGTTTGAACGGCTATTCCGTTTAATGAGAACTCAACACCCACATTGTCCAAAGAACCAATGTTTGCAACCACATATTCATTAAAGTTTGTACCTGCAACAGCCTTAGTGCTTGCATTAATAAGGTCTGTTGTTACTCTGTAGTATGCCTCAATTGAGCCGTAGATTCTGTTATTAATGAAACCATAGTCAAAACCAACGTTGTAGGTCATGGTCTGCTCCCATTTAAGGTCAGGGTTATATGCCAAAGGTCTTATAACAGGAACCCATGCTCCGTTTCCGTTCTGCTCGTATGCAATATAGTAGTTTGCCTGGTCTCCTGTGGCTCCCTGATAGAGCCCTATATAAGGGTAGTCTCCCTGATTAATGTCCTGCTGACCTGTAATACCCCAGCCTAAACGCAACTTCATGTCACTTACAGCATTTGAGTTCTTAAGGAACTTTTCATTAATCATTTTCCAAGCAAATGCTACAGACGGGAACACACCCCAACGGTTTTTTGCCGCAAACCTTGATGAGCCGTCACCACGCACTGTAGCTGTAAGGTAATATCTTTCCAAAATGTTAAAGTTCACTCTACCAAAGAAAGAAACAAGGCAGTTATAGTTCTTGTCCAAACCTGTGGAAATAAGTTCAGGGTTGCCGTCGGTATCAAAACTCTTGATGCGTTGGTTTCTATGCCATGAATCCTTATTGTATTGCTGATATGAGTAACCAGCCATAATGTCAAAATGGGCATTGTGCCTGCTAAAATCATGAGCATACTGAAGATAAGCGTCAAGCAGCAGGTTCATACGCTTTTGTGTCCACTTGCCGTCATAACCGCCGTAAGCATATACGCCAGGAGCGTCAGGAGCCTGATAGTTGCCACCGTTACTGTTTGAATAGTCCATACCTAAATTAAGGTGTGCGGACAAATCCTCAAACTTGTGAACCTTATAATCAAAACTTGCATTACCTATGAAACTGTATGCCTGTGACTGGTCATTTACTGACTCCAACATTGATACAGGGTTTGTAGGAGCGGTGCCAACAGGCTTGCCGCTGTCATCAGTCCAAGTAAAATAACCTTGATATGGGCTGCCCTCATCATAAACATGCTGTGTAGGGTCAAACATAACCGCAGTTCCTATGGCACCATAGTTTGCAAAACGGCTTTTAATGTAGGCAAACTTTCCGTTTACATCAATCTTAAGGTGCTTTGTGAACAATTCAGGAGCCAAAGATACATTGGCGGTTACACGCTGTGTACCTGATGTCTTTAATATACCATTATCCAAATCATAACCCACCGATGCTCTATAAGGCATGTGTGGAGCGGAACCAAACACGCTTACATTATGTTTTGTACTTACCGCCGTGCGGAAAATTTCATCTTGCCAATTAGTGTTGGCATCACCTATCTTATGCATAACCTCAGAGAAATTGTCCTCATCTTTGAACTTTTCAATAAGGTATGACCTATAGGCATCAGCATCAAGAACTGAGGTGTTCTTAGTTTTTGTGCTTACTGAAACGCTTCCGTCATATTGAACGGTTACCTTATCATCTGAACCTTTCTTTGTTGTAATAAGAATTACACCGTTTGATGCACGTGAACCATAGATAGCGGTGGCAGACGCATCCTTAAGTACGGTAAAAGTTTCAATATCTGAAGGGTTAATGGTGGAAAGTTGGTTTCCCACACCTCCTATACCGTTATTGTCAATAGGCACACCGTCTATTACAATAAGAGGGTCATTACTTGCAGTAAGAGAGGAACCTCCACGGATTCTTATAGTTGAACCGCCTGTAGGAGAACCGCCGTCATTTAGTACGGTTACACCTGAAACCTTACCAACCAAAAGGTCTTGAGCGTTATTGGTAACACCTTTAGCCTCTTCATCTGTTTTAATAGAGACCAGTGCACCGGTTGCATCGCCTTTACGAACCTGACCGTAACCAATTACCAGCACCTCTTCCAAAGCCTTTTGGTCTTCAGCAAGAACTACGTTGACAACAGATGACTCACCTACCTGAACAGTTTTTGTCTGATACCCCAAAAAAGAGAATATAAGTGATTCTCCATTGTGTGCCATAGGCAATGAATAGTTGCCGTCATAATCAGTTATGGTTCCCTGCGTAGTACCCGCAATAATAATGTTTACACCTATTATAGGTTCTCCGTTTTCATCAGTTACATTACCGCTTATCTGAGCAAAAGCCGTAATGCACATTAATGAAAGCAATAGACTAAAATGGAACTTGAGTGATTTTTGTGTCATTTTATTTGATTTTTAGAGTTTTGACAATGCAAATATACAAACCCCAAAAATGCAAAACAATACCATTAAAGACAAATCTAAACTATATAAAATAGCAATTATTTGATTATCAGATATTTAACGTTCTATTGTACGTATGTTTATCTAAATCATATTTTAGAAACTTTTTGCTCAAAATCATCTGGAGAGAGAGATTTGTTCTTGATTTTTGAGCGATAAGTGTAGATGGTTGTTATTGAAAAATGCAGAAACTCGGCAATTTTTCCGCTATCAGTTATACCCAACCTTATAAGAGCATAAATTCTTAATTCAGTTGTCAGTTTACCTGTCTCCTTTGGTAATATCTTTTCAGCATCAGGCAGCATGGAGTTGAACTTGTCAACAAAATCAGGATAAATCTTAAGAAACGCCTCATCAAACATGTTATAAAACTCCTTTTGCATTGAGTCAGTAATGTTGTTCTGCTTCAAAGCCGTAAGAACATCCTCCATTTTACCGCTTGACGCTTTTTTATTAAGGGTCTTCCTATACTTTTCCACACTGTCAATGTATATGGGGCATAACTCAAGGAACCGTGCAAGATACTCCTCCTTAATATTGTTTGCCTCCTGCAACTTTTCCCGTGCCACATTGAGTTTGTTGTTCTGCTTTCTTACATACACAACCACAAACACCATAATAACCAGTATAAGGCTTAACAGCACCACCACCGCAATAAGCAAAGTCTTACGGTTTTTTTCCACATCAGAATAAGCCCTGTTTATTACAGGCAGCATTTTTGAAACCTGCACATTCCTAAGCCTGGCATTATAGAAATTAGCATCTTCCATACTTATTTGCATGTAGTAATCAGCCTTTTGCAAATTTCCGTCATTATAGAGTAGTTCAGCCAATGAACGCAGAGACTTGTTCTCCTTAACCACAGCCTCAACATCAGCCGTAGCACTTAAAATAAGATAGGCACGCTCTCCGCTATAATCCTCCAATAAATGACACACAAAAGAGAGAGTGGAAGTTAGTATGGCATAATCTCTTGAGTGTTTATTTACGGTTTTAAGATTATCTTCAAGCAAATATCTTGCCTCTGAATACCTGTGACTGCTAAGAAGCCTTGATGCCTGAGTGGTAAAAATCAAGAACTCATCGCCGCCTGTATTAAGTATTGAATCCTGATATACGTCCATCAGTGACAAATACTTGTACTTAAACTCATCTTCTGATGCATACTCTGCCAAATATAGATAGAGGTCAGCATACGCCTTATAATACTGCGTTAACGATACAGAATCAAGCGTAGATGACGGTATTTGCTGTAACTGCTCCAGTGCCTCCAAATAAAGCCCCGACACAGAAAGCACCTGTGCCTTTTTTATTTGTGAAAACCACACGTCCGCCTCTCTGCCTTGCTTTGACTTTTCAATAATGTCAAGATTAATGTAGAACAAGGCACTATCACAAATATAAGATTGGTACTCCTCAAACAAAGCATAGTGGTTACCTGCCAGCCTTAAGGAATCAACTCTTTTAAGTTTTGCAGACTCATAAACTGCACGGTTTTCAATGGCATAGTCAAGCCCTGATTGCAAAGAGTCAAGGTCAAATGCATGTACTGTAACAGCCGTCAGCAGCAGAAATATGGAAAACAACATGCGATTCATACGGGCAAAAGTACGCACAAAATTTCAAATCTCCAAATGTTTCGGTACTTGTGTAGCGGATTTGGCAACGCATAAAAAGGCTGGCACTTTGGTGTGTCAGCCGTGAAAATATATAAGTGGATTTAAGCTTTTAACGTTGAAGCTGTTCATTAAATGGTTTTAAGTCAAAGTACATTAGCCTTGTAGCATCTAAAGCATCTGTCACAGTAAAAAAATTAAAACCATTCTTTTTGTAGAAATCCACTGCAGCTGCATAAGCATCAACTGTTAAAAATCGGCAACCCATCTTAAAGTCTTTAACAATAGACCATTTGATGAACTGTAATATATCAGAGCCTATTCCATTATGACAATATTTATCAGCAACAGCCAAACGTCCTATTTTAGCTGATGGGTAACTTTTTCTACGTTTCTTGTTTTGAATCAAACGATTTATGCGATTCCAAATACTTTTATCCTGAGGATTGTAAGCCACCTTGTCGTTTAGCAAACTAAAATATGCTACAACAGCATTTTGCTGGGTATCAACGAACAAGTAAGTTGTAGCCATTAATTCTCGCACATAATTTTTGGCATCGTCATTTAGGAAACTAGTTAAATCCTCATCCTTGCAATTGAATGTAGGAATCACAGTATCCTTATCAAGTTTGACAAATTTGAAATCAGATAATTTCATTTGTTAAAATTGAAAAGATGTATTCTTCATGACCGAGTCATATATAGACTGTGCATATTTCACCTCTTCCAAGGTAATTGCTTGCGGATGTTCTATGGCATATTCAAAACGCCTTGCGTCTTCACCATAGAGTGTAGGAGTTTCTTTAATAGGTCTTGCCATAATTTTAATTATTAGTAATACGATGCAAAGTTAAGCATATTTTGATAATATTTGACTACTCAATCTAATTTTTTTGTGCAAACACCCTTTTTTACACTCTGTAGCAGACCCAAAAGTGCACAAAAACAGACCACTGCAAGCCCTCAAATAGAGGGTGCAGTGGCTTGTTGTTAGTTGACAATTTACAGTTGACAAGGACTTTTCACTGTCCACTATCCACTGTCCACTATAAGGTTATTCCTTATTCCTGTTGCGAAGCAACTTAACCGCTCCGCCAGCAACGCTAAGCAGCAGCAGTATTGAGAGTCCGCCGTCAAGAGGGAGGGAGGGACCTGCCATACAACCCGCTATACAATCTGCATATGCTTGTCTTCCTTCGGGGGTTTTATCATATCCCTGATCATCGCAACAATCCTTACAAGTAGCATACTCCTCTGGAGGGAAACCACTTTCTTCACCCTGACAAACAGTTCTTGGGGCATCACCCAACATACTATAGGAACCAGTAACCATAGCACCACCTGAAAGCAATGTCTGTTCTGTACTTGTTGATGTAGAACCTCCAGCATAAGGACTATACGATGTGCCTGGCAGCGTTACCGCCCCCAAACTCTGTACCATCAACGCTACAATTCCAATAAATAATAATTTTTTCATTTTTTATATATTTTTTTATTACTATTCTATTATGAGATTCTTCGCTACGTTCAGGATGACGAGAAAGGAGCACTAACTCTCCTTTCTCATTTCTCCTTTCTCCTTTACTTAACTACCACCTTAGCGGTCTCTGTCTTAGTGTCACCTATTGCCTTTACAACATATACACCCTGAGCACCCTTAACTCTAACCTTGTTATAGTGCGGGTTATTGAGGTCAACTATAGTTGTACGTCCACTCATATCAGTAATCTCAGCACTCTTAAGAATTACATTCTCAGATGAGCTTATGATTATGCTATTGCCGTTTCCGTAAAGGTCAATAGTGGCATTGCTTGTTGTAACGTCATCACCATCAGTAGGTAAGTCTTCCTTCTCTTCTACACCAAGATTCAAGAAGAATCTGCCCTCATACGTGCCCTTTGCAAGAGCAATCTGAGGTTTCTCTGTAAGCAGATTATACTGTTTACCTGCCTCACGGTCTTCAAGAACGGCTGTTTCCATATCCGATATCTTGTAAGGACTAAACTCTACTGTCATTTTGGCACCACACACAAGTTTAAGAGGAATAGCCTGTGTCAAATCAGGAATAACAACATTGTCAAGTTCCTTGCCGTACATAACCACGCTTATCTCTGGTTGTGTCGGGGTATTTTCAATAACTGTGTTTATCAAATCAACAGACGCATCAAATTGGTCACTCTTAAGTTCATCATATTTTATTGTAGCCACACTACCACCCGCACCATTCTTGTTGAGCACCATTATGGTGATTCCAGGATTCTGGGCAGTTGCCGACTTATACTTTGTACTTGTGTTAAGGAGCATCTTAGGTGTTATACGGAAGAATCCATCATTCTGACCCTCTGTAGGGCAGAACAAGAAGCCATTCTGAGTTCTTATTTCACCCTCCGTCAAGTTTTCAAAATTCTTGAAATCGTAATTATATACCTTGAATGAACCATTATTCTCTTCTTTAGCCTTAGCAATATCAATGTTGGCAGGATAAGTATTGCTCAGAAGGACATTGCCCTTACTCTTGATATCATACTCCGGATATACCTCATCATTAAGGAACCAGCCGTTAAAACTGAATGTCTTTGGAACTATTCCGTCTCCTAACATAGCAGGATTAGGCTCTTCTGTATCAAAATACCAGTCAGCAGGCAACTTATAATATCCATATTCATCTGTAACATTTATGGCAAATACCTGGTTATAATTAACCATCTCTTCAAGTGATGCAAACGGAGTATTCCAATTCACTTTTTCTTCATTAGCATACGCCTGATGCATATATACGTGTGGCATTTGGTACAGATAATAGTCTCCAGACTGCACGAGCCTTACGCTTGACTTTTTGTCATCTGCAAACGGTTTAACTACTGTACCAACAAGTATCCACTCTTCACGCCCTACGGTGAAGTGATTGGTAGCCTCTGTGTAACGGCGTACATCACCCTCCTTAAGCGCCTCAATGTTCTTAAGTGCGGCACCGTACTCAAGTTCAATGGTTGAAGCAAACTTGGTAGGCTTGCCTATACCGTGACCAGCGTTTACAGTCTCATTGCTCTTGTCTGTACGTGTACCAGAGAACTTATCTGGGAACGCAGGATATCTAGGCACACCACCTTCTGGTATAAAATCAGCATATTCTGTATTGTCAGAAGCAGGAATTATAATCTGAACATCCATATCAATGTTCTCAACACAAGTAAGTTTC
>JAKSNZ010000034.1 GCA_024405855.1 Paludibacteraceae bacterium | reverse complement strand
CCTGATTCTCAAATGATATTATGTCAAAAGGTCTTTCAACGCCCAACACTTGTTGTAGAAGTTCAATCCAGAATGTCTGGCTTTCTCCTTTCTCATAACCTTTCCCTGCCCATCTGGCAGCAAAGGCTTTTGCCGCTTCTTTTTGTTTGGTGTTAATCATAGTTTACTCCCCAACCCTATCCTTGTACTTTTGCCACTGCTCAAGTACTGCATCAACGTAGACAATGGTCTCTTTGCCACGGCAGTAGCCGGCTTTGCATACAGAATCAGTGTAGTATTCAGGCTCTGATTTAAGCAGTACATACGGAGCCACATTTCCATCCCAAATATCAGGGTCCTTGCCGTATTTGCGGGCAAGAGCCCTTGCGTCAAGAACATGAGCAGGACCGGAATTGTAGGAGGCAAGAGTGAATTTCAGCCTCTCATTTTTGTCAGGCACTGATGAATATATCTTTTCAAGTTTCTTCAGATATTTTGCTCCCGCCTTAATGCTTTGTTCAGGGTCAAAAATGTCATCTTTGTTCTCAATTCCTAAAGTCTTTGCCGTATTAGGCATAAGTTGCATAAGTCCGCATGCCCCAGCCCACGATACAGTATTTGGATTGAACTTTGACTCCTTGTATATGACGGCGGCAAGAAGTCTCCAGTCCCAATCAATGCCTTTTGAATATTTTTTAATAATGTCATCGTACTGAGATATCAACCCCATTCTCTTTACCGGACTTATTCCGTTTGCCTCAAAATACTTGCTCCTTTCATAGTACTTATCATGAATTTGTGCAAAAGTCTTTTGGAGTTTCTTCTTCTCATTCCATTTATTAATGTATTTGAGTAGTCCTACTGCATTCTTGTTAACAGCCCATGCCGTTCTTTGGGGGAAACTTATATTCAATGAGTAGTCAATGTGAGGAAAGTAAGCCTTGCTCATTTCCGCCATATCATTTGACGCTACAGTCATTTCAATTTTATGTGTTGCCACCGATGCTATAAGGTCTTCAGAAGTGAGGGAATCTGGAGCATGAACAATGTTAATGCCTCCGCCCACCTCATTGTTAAGGTTCTTAAGCCTACCCTCATAAATGGTACCCTTTCTTACATAAACATCTCTGCCACAAAGGTCAAGTACGTCCTTAACCATGTCATTGTCTTTACATTGCACCAAAACCTGCTCTGTAATGTACTCTTTTTTTGAAAAGGCAACCCGCTCCTTGTTTTCATTTGTATAGGGTAGTTTGTATGCAATAAGGTCAGCTTCACCATTCTCAATCATTTTAATCATAGTCTCCTCATTAGGAGCAATGGTTATTTGCAGATTAACCCCAAGTTCATCGCACAGCAAACTTGACAACTCATACTCATATCCCATAGGGTTATCTCTGTAAAGGAAATAAGATGCAGGTCCGTACATAGTAAGCACCCTTAAAGTGTCAGACGCAACAATCTCATCCAAGTCTCTTACCCCGATACCCTGTTCTGACACCCTGTGGCAGGATATTAAGGCAAGGACTGACAGTAGTAAAACGGCTTCTCTCATTTTGTTGATTATTTTTACAATGTAAATATAGTGAATTTATTTTTTTTACACTATATTTGTGGTGAAAAATTTTGAAGAAACTATGAAATACCGTCAATTTTTAGAGTTTGCCAAAATTTAATTTTGTAGTATTTTTCAAATTTAAAACTTAGTATTATGTCAGTAAATAAAGTAATTTTAGTAGGAAACGTAGGAGACGACCCAAAAGTACGCTATTTAGAGAATAACGTGGCGGTCGCCAATTTTTCATTGGCAACTTCAGAAAGAGGTTATACAATGAGTAACGGCACCCAAGTGCCTGAACGCACAGAGTGGCATAACATTGTTCTCTGGAGAGGACTTGCCGAAACTGCCGAAAAGTTTGTTAAGAAGGGCACTCAGGTTTACATTGAAGGTAAAATCCAGTCCCGCACCTGGACAGACAAAGATGGCAACAAACGCACATCTTACGAGATTCTTGCGGACACAATGCAATTGTTAGGAAAGAAATCGGACAGCGCAGCCGCTCCTGCATCACAGGAGTCAAGTGCCCCTGTTAAGAAGTCTGGTTCAAAGGCAAAAGCTGAAGACCCCGCTTCAGCCGCTCCACAACAGGCTCCTTTTGCACCGGCAGGGCAAGAGGACGACCTTCCTTTCTAACATGAGGCAAGGCAAACTCTTATGACGGAAAAAGCCCGCTTCTTTAAGGAGCGGGCTTTTGTTTTTATCAGACAATGCTTATTACAAATTGTTCTTTTCAATATCCTTAAAGTATTTGTACGTGCCAACTTTAAGCTCATCAGTTGCGGCATCGTCACAAACTATTATGCCCTTACGGTGCATTTGCAGTGCTGATATTGTCCACAGATGATTTACGCTTCCCTCTACAGCGGCTGCTAACGCTCTTGCCTTTCCGTGTCCGTTAACTAAGATAAGAACCTCTTTTGCATCCATTACCGTGCCAACGCCAACTGTAAGAGCGGTCTTTGGAACTTTGTTTACATCATTATCAAAGAAGCGTGAGTTTGCAATTATTGTATCGGTGGTAAGAGTCTTAACTCTGGTACGGGAACTAAGAGAGGAACCAGGCTCATTAAATGCTATATGACCATCAGGACCAATTCCGCCAAGGAACAGGTCAATACCGCCGGCTGCCTTGATTCTTGCCTCATAGCCGGCACATTCAGCCTCAAGGTCAGTAGCGTTGCCGTTAAGTATGTTTACATTCTCCTTCTTAATGTCAATATGACTGAAGAAGTTGTTCCACATAAATGAGTGATAACTTTCAGGATGGTTTTCAGGTATTGCCACATACTCATCCATATTAAATGTAATTACATTTGCAAAGGATACCTTGCCAGCCTTGTTAAGTTCAACAAGTGCCTTGTACATTCCAAGAGGAGATGAACCTGTAGGAAGTCCTAAAACAAAAGGTTTCTCCTTTGTGGGTGCGGCTGCATTTATTTTTGCTGCAACATAGTTTGCCGCCCACTTTGACATTCTGTCATAATCCGGTTCAATAATTAGTCTCATATAATTAAAATTTTATAGTGCAAAGGTATATTATTTTGGAAAAAGTTGTAAAAATCAACGATATTTTTTTTAATGCCCGATGCAAAAAAATTACATTTTGTAACTTTTTTGACCTATTTAATAGGAAAAATTGAGATTGCACACCCTCCTCCGTTTGCAAGTGTAAGTTTTAGCACGCTTTTTGATGTAACCTTCTTTGTGGTTATTGAATAACTTACAGGATTGGATTCCCAATCAGCATCCTTGCCATCTGCATATATTGTGGCAATGTATTTTCTGCCTTTGTCAAGAAAATCAAGTTTTATTTCTGTGGTACGTCTGTTCTCATCAGTGATGGCTCCAATAAACCACTTGTCACTGCCTTTTGCCTTACGGGCTATTGTAATGTAATCACCCGGTTCAGCCTCAAGAACTTTAGTGTCATCCCAATCAACTGCTACATCCTTGATGAATTGGAAAGCATCCATGTGTTTCAGGTAATTTTCAGGAATATCAGCAGCCATCTGTACAGGACTGAACATTGTAACATATAGGGCAAGTTGTTTTGCAAGTGTTGTGTGAACCTGACAATTGTTACCATCCTTGTAGTATTCTGACATCTTTATCTTGAATATACCTGGAGTGTAGTCCATAGGACCGCCCATCAATCTTGTAAACGGCAGAATTGTCTCATGCTCTGGAAGGTTACCGTCACTCCATGCGTTGAACTCATTGCCACGGGCTGATTCGCAGGCAAGCAGGTTAGGATATGTCCTGCATTGACCTGTAGGGCGTACAGCCTCATGCTCATCAATCATAATGCCAGCGTCGGCCATCTTCTTAATCACTCTATCATAGTGTTGCACCATCCATTGTCCGTCATGAGTCTCACCACGTGGAATTATCCAACCAACATAACCGGTCTTAACTCCGGTATAGCCCCATTTCTTCATAAACTCAATGGCACTGTCAATGCGGCGTTCGTAGTTTGTTACAGATGATGAAGTTTCATGGTGCATTATCATTTTCACACCCTTTGATGCGGCGTATGAGGTTATTTCCTTAACATTAAAGTCAGGGTAGGGTGTTACAAAGTCAAAAACCTCCTCTTTCCAATTGCCAGCCCAATCTTCCCAACCAACATTCCAACCCTCAACTAAGACTGCGTCAATTCCGTTATCTGCGGCAAAATCAATATACTTCTTCACATTCTCTGTGTTTGCTCCGTGACGGCCGTTAGGTTTTAACGCATTCCAATCAGTACCTTCAAGTTTCAGATTCCATTCATCAGCATAGTTCCATGTTGAACGTCTTGGAACATGCATCTCCCACCATACTCCAACCATCTTAAACGGTTTAATGAAATCAGTATTCTCAATCTTACATGGCTCATTTAGATTAAGAATTGATTTTGAAGCAAGAATATCCTCTGCCTTGTCACTTACAATAATTGTACGCCAAGGTGTCTTGCAAGGGGTTTGCAGGAATGCTGTCACCCCTTTTACCGCACTGCCTGCAAGCAATGATGTAAAGCAGAACTCATTTTTGTCAATTGTCAGCATCATTGCAGGGTAGTCACTTAGTGCAGCCTCAAAAATATTTATGTAGAGTCCGTCACTACTCTTCATCATAACGGGAGACTGAATGCAGTTGTTTGCCACAATCATGTGAGTACCAATTGCGTTTCCGTCAGCCTTTGAAGCGTCAATGCCGCTAAGTGGTGTGGTCAGATATCTATATTCATTTGAATCAGGATTGCCGGGAATCCAAAATGTCTTATGGTCACCTGTCAGATTGAACTGACTTACCTCATTCGCCACTTTTATGTAGGCGTGATTAGAGTCTCTGTCAAACTCATAGCGAAATGCGGCACAGTCATCAAAGACCCTGAACCTTATTGTCATAAAAGTGTTAGTAGGCACATGCCTTAAAAGTGCTGTCAGTTCATTATGGTTGTCAACTATTGTGGAGACCTCTCCCCATACAGGTTTCCAGCTCTCATTAAATGAGGTGGTATCCACTTTAACAATTGTAAACCAATTGGAATAATCTTTTCCATCGGCAAACTTAAAACCCATTGAACTTGGCTCAATAACAGCCTTACCTTTATAACTTACGCTATATGTAGGTGTGCCTTTCCCGTCCAATGTAAAATTTACAACTATATTCTCTGACGGAGACTTTATTTCAAATCCCCATACTGCTGTGGCAAGCAGTAAAGACGCAAATAGTAAAAGTGATTTTTTCATAGATGTAGTAAAGTTACAAAAAAAATCGGTTCAATTTTCATTTGAACCGATTTTTTTATTCAGATAAGTGGTATATGATTACTCTTCAGAGTTTCCGTTTTCAGCATCGTCATCTAAATTGACCATGCCTTTTCTCTCCTCTTGTAGTTTTTCATACTCCTCTCTTGATGCAACAATAATCTTTTCAAATTCAGCAAGACCGGTACCGGCAGGAATCAAGTGACCGCAAATAACGTTCTCTTTCATACCTTCAAGTTTATCAACCTTGCCGTTGATTGCAGCATCGTTAAGAACCTTAGTGGTCTCCTGGAATGATGCGGCACTCATAAAGCTTGTTGTTTGAAGAGCGGCACGTGTGATACCTTGCAGAATCTGTTGTGATGTGGCAGGAACTGCGTCACGGGTTTCAACCAAATGTAAATCCTGACGTTTCAGCATACTGTTCTCATCACGCAAGTGACGGGCTGTAACAATCTGACCGTTCTTGAGTTCCTTTGAGTCACCTTGGTCAATTACAACCTTCTTGCCCCAAATGGCGTCATTCTCAGCCATGAACTCCTGTTTGTCAACTATCTGTTTCTCAAGGAAGCGTGTATCGCCTGGATCTTCAATTTCAACCTTACGCATCATTTGACGTACAATTACCTCAAAGTGCTTGTCGTTGATTTTTACACCCTGCAAACGATATACATCCTGTACCTCATTTACAATGTACTCCTGTACTGCGGTAGGACCTTTTATTGCAAGAATGTCAGCAGGTGTAATGGCACCGTCAGACAGTGCTCCGCCTGCACGCACAAAGTCATTCTCCTGAACAAGAATCTGCTTTGACAGTGGAACAAGATATCTGCGTTCATCACCACTCTTAGAGGTTATTACAATCTCTCTCTGACCTCTCTTAATCTTACCGAAGGTAACCTCACCGTCAATTTCTGAAACAATGGCAGGGTTAGACGGGTTACGAGCCTCAAACAATTCAGTAACACGTGGAAGACCACCGGTGATATCACCAACCTTACCAATTGCTCTTGGTATCTTAAAGATTATCTGTCCAACCTTTATAGGTGCGTTTTCATCAATTGAAATGTGAGCACCTACAGGAAGAGCGTATGTACGTATTACATTGCCCTGTTCATCTGTAATTTGAGCGGAAGGAACTTTGTTCTTATCCTTAGACTCAATGATGAGTTTCTCTTTCAAACCGGTCTGCTCATCAGATTCAGTTTTGTAGGTTATGTTCTCAATCATGCTTTCATACACCATTTTACCAGTACTTTCTGATATTACAACGGCGTTGAATGGGTCCCATTCGCATATTACATCGCCCTTCTTAAGAGTGTCTCCGCTCTTTACAAACAATGTTGAAGCGTATGGAATGTTTTGTTGTGTAAGAACTATCTTTGTCTTAGGCTCAATTATTCTTAACTCAGTAAGACGGCTTACTACTATTGTGGCTCCGTCTTCAGCGGTTACTGTTCTAAGCTCATCAATTTCAATGATACCGTCATAGTGGGAAACAAGTTTGTTCTCAACTGTAACGTTTGCAGCAACACCACCCACGTGGAATGTACGAAGTGTAAGCTGTGTACCAGGCTCACCAATTGACTGTGCTGCAATTACACCAACAGCCTCACCCTTTTGAACCATTCTGCCTGTAGCAAGGTTACGTCCGTAACACTTAGCACAAACACCTCTCTTTGATTCACAAGTAAGTACTGAACGAATGTCAACTTTTTCAATAGGTGAATCTTGAATAGCCTTTGCAATCTCTTCTGTAATTTCCTCACCTGATGCAACAAGTACCTTACCTGTAACAGGGTGAATTACATCGTGAACAGAAACACGTCCAAGAATTCTATCATAGAGTGATGCTACAACCTCCTCATTATTCTTGAGTTCTGAAACCTCAAGACCACGCAGGGTTCCGCAATCCTCTTCTGTAATGATTACATCGTGGCTTACGTCAACCAAACGACGTGTCAGATAACCAGCATCGGCAGTCTTAAGAGCGGTATCAGCCAAACCTTTACGGGCACCGTGTGTTGAGATAAAGTACTCAAGCACTGACAATCCCTCCTTAAAGTTTGCAAGAATAGGGTTCTCAATTGTCTGACCACCTTCAGCACCTGCTTTCTGAGGCTTAGCCATAAGTCCACGCATACCGCAAAGCTGACGAATCTGCTCTTTGGAACCACGGGCACCTGAGTCAAGCATCATAAATACAGAGTTGAAACCTTGGTCATCAGCGGAAAGCTGTTTCATAAGGATATTTGACAATTTGTTGTTTACATTTGTCCAAACGTCAATTATCTGGTTGTATCTTTCATTATAGGTTATGAATCCCATGTTATAGTCATTAAGGATTGCCTCAACCTTGTCATAACCCTCTTGAACCAGTGCCTGTTTTTCTTCAGGAATAATTACGTTCTCAAGATTAAATGACAAGCAACCCTTGAATGCCATGTAGTAACCCATGTTCTTGATATCATCAAGGAAGTCTGCTGTACGGGCAACACCACATACTGCAATAACCTTGCTGATGATGTTTCTTAGTGATTTCTTTGAAAGCACCTCGTTTATGTAACCTACATTCTTTGGAACGCACTCATTTACAAGTACTCTACCAACAGTAGTGTCAATAAGTTTGGTAACTATCACGCCATTCTCAACATCTGTTGTCCTAACGGTGATTTTTGCATTAAGTGAAACCTTATGCTCATTGTATGCAATTATCACCTCTTTTGGAGAGTAGAATTTGTAACCTTCTCCAAGTGCCCCCGGACGAGGTTTGGTCATATAGTAAAGACCAAGAACCATATCCTGTGAAGGTACTGTGATAGGTGCACCGTTTGCTGGGTTCAGAATGTTGTGAGAGGCAAGCATTAGAATCTGTGCCTCAAGAATAGCCTCATTACCAAGTGGGAGGTGTACAGCCATCTGGTCACCATCAAAGTCAGCGTTGAACGCTGTACATGCAAGTGGGTGAAGTTGGATAGCCTTTCCTTCAATCATCTTAGGTTGGAACGCTTGGATACCCAAACGGTGTAGGGTAGGAGCACGGTTAAGCAGAACAGGGTGTCCTTTCATAACATGCTCAAGAATATCCCATACAACAGGGTCCTTGCGGTCAACTATTTTCTTAGCAGACTTAACTGTCTTGACAATTCCACGTTCAATAAGTTTGCGGATGACAAACGGTTTGTACAATTCAGCAGCCATATCCTTTGGAAGACCGCACTCATGCATTCTAAGTTCAGGTCCTACAACAATAACTGAACGGGCTGAATAGTCAACACGTTTACCAAGCAAGTTCTGACGGAAACGTCCTTGTTTGCCTTTCAAGCTGTCAGAAAGAGACTTAAGAGGACGGTTGGCATCAGCCTTAACCGCTGTTGACTTACGTGTATTGTCAAACAGAGAGTCAACTGCCTCCTGAAGCATACGTTTCTCATTTCTAAGAATAACTTCAGGTGCCTTTATCTCAATAAGTTTTTTAAGACGGTTGTTACGTATAATGACACGGCGATACAAGTCATTAAGGTCAGAGGTTGCAAAACGTCCGCCGTCAAGTGGAACAAGAGGACGCAAATCAGGTGGAATGACAGGTATGATTGTCATTATCATCCACTCAGGTTTGTTTACATCCTTTGATGCACGGAATGACTCAATAACCTGCAAGCGCTTCAAAGCCTCAGTCTTCCTTTGTTGTGAAGCGTCTGTGCTTGCCTTATGTCTTAGTTCGTATGACAGAGCGTCAAGGTCAAGTCCCTTCAGAAGGTCATAAATGGCGGCAGCACCCATTTTAGCAATAAACTTGTTAGGGTCTGAGTCTTCAAGAAGGTGATTGTCCTTTGGAAGTCTGTTCTCAACTATGTCAAGATACTCCTCTTCTGTAAGCAAATCACCTTGAACAGGGTCTTTCTCACCAGTAAGAGGACCTCTTTGTATAACTACATACTTTTCATAATAGATTATTGCATCAAGTTTCTTTGTAGGAAGACCAAGCAGATAACCTATCTTGTTTGGCAAAGAACGGAAGTACCAGATGTGGGCTACAGGAACCACAAGTTCAATGTGTCCCATTCTCTCTCTACGTACTTTCTTCTCTGTTACTTCAACACCGCAACGGTCACAGACAATGCCTTTATAACGGATACGTTTGTATTTTCCGCAGTGACACTCATAATCCTTTGTAGGACCAAAGATTTTCTCACAGAAAAGTCCGTCACGCTCAGGCTTGTAAGTACGGTAGTTGATGGTTTCAGGTTTTGTAACCTCTCCGTACGATGTTGATTTAAGCTCTTCAGGAGATGCAAGTGAAATTGATATCTTCTTGAAGTTGTCCGCTTTTTTATTATCTATTTTAAATGCCATAGTTCAAATATTATTCTAATTTAACGTTAAGACCCAAGCCTCTCAATTCATGAAGCAATACATTAAGTGATTCAGGGATACCGGCTTTTGGCATCGGGTCGCCCTTAACAATTGCTGTGTATGAGTCAGCCCTGCCCTTGACATCGTCAGACTTGATAGTCAGAATCTCTTGCAAAACGTGAGCGGCACCAAATGCTTCAAGTGCCCAAACCTCCATTTCACCAAAACGCTGACCACCGAATTGAGCCTTACCGCCAAGTGGCTGTTGTGTAATAAGTGAGTATGGTCCTATAGAACGTGCGTGCATCTTGTCTTCAACCATGTGACCAAGTTTCAGCATATAGATAACGCCTACTGTGGCAGGTTGGTCAAAACGCTCACCGGTTCCACCGTCATACAGATATGTCTTACCATAACGAGGAACACCAGCCTTGTCTGTCCATGTGTTAAGGTCATCAAGTGTGGCACCGTCAAATATAGGAGTTGCAAATTTAACGCCAAGTTCCTTACCTGCCCAACCAAGTACAGTTTCAAATATCTGTCCAAGGTTCATACGGGAAGGCACACCAAGTGGGTTAAGAACTATATCTACAGGCGTTCCGTCTGCAAGGAACGGCATATCTTCACGTCTTACAACACGGCTTACGATACCCTTGTTACCGTGACGACCTGCCATCTTATCACCTACACGTATCTTACGTTTCTTAGCAATATAAACTTTTGCAATTTGCATAATGCCAGAAGGCAATTCATCACCTACAGTAAGATTGTACTTGTCTCTCTTGAGTTTTGCGTCAATCTCTTTGTATCGGCGGATATAATTCAGAATGGTGTCACGAATCATATCGTTGCGATGATTGTCAGTAGTCCACTTGCTAAGTTGGATTTCATTATAGTTAATGTCAAGCAACTGCTTTTGTGTAAACTTGTTGCCTTTTGCAATAATGTCTGCACCATAGAAATCCTTGATGCCCTGAGATGTCTTGCCGTTTGTAAGTTCCATAAGTTTCTTGACAAGAACCTCTTTAAGAGCACCTGTCTCCTTATTGAACTGCTCGTCAAGTTTTGCAAGGTCAGCCTTCTCCTGAGCCTTGGTCTTCTTGCCTTTCTGAACGCGGCTGAACAATCTTGTGCCTATTACAACACCACGCAATGATGGGGTTGCCTTAAGAGAAGCCTCCTTAACATCGCCGGCTTTATCACCGAATATGGCACGTAGAAGTTTCTCTTCAGGAGATGGGTCAGATTCACCCTTAGGGGTAATCTTACCAATAAGAATATCGCCCGGCTCAATAAGAGCACCAACACGTACGATACCGTTCTCCTCAAGGTCTTTGGTAGCATCGTCGCTTACATTAGGAATATCCTTTGTAAGCTCTTCCATACCTCTCTTGGTTTCACGAACCTCAAGAGGATATTCATCAACGTGAACAGAAGTAAGGATATCCTCACTTACAAGTCTTTCATTGATAACAATAGCATCCTCATAGTTGTAACCCTTCCAAGGCATGAATGCAACCTTAAGGTTTCTACCAATGGCAAGTTCTCCGTTTTGAGTGGAGTAGCCTTCAGTAAGAATCTGTCCTTTGACAACGCGGTCTCCCTTGCGAACAATAGGACGCATGTCAATGGTTGTGCTTTGGTTGGTTTTCAAGAATTTAGATAGAGTGTATTCCTTAACAGGAGAGTCAAACATAACAAACAACTCATCATCAGTGTAGTCATATTTGATTCTTATAGTGGTTGCATCAACAAACTCAACAACACCGTCTCTCTCTGCTGTTATTTGGGTTCTGGAGTCACGGATAAGCTGGCTCTCAAGACCTGTACCAACAATAGGAGCCTCAGTGCGTAGTAGAGGAACTGCCTGACGCATCATGTTTGAACCCATAAGTGCACGGTTAGCATCGTCATGCTCAAGGAATGGAATAAGAGCGGCGGCTATTGATGCAATCTGTTGAGGAGCAACGTCCATAAGTTCAACCTCTTCAGGAGCAACAACAGGGAAGTCAGCATCTTTTCTTGATTTAACCCTTGTGCGAATGAAATTTCCGTCATCATCAAGAGGAGCGTTACCTTGAGCAATTATCTTGCCCTCCTCCTCTTCAGCGGTCATATAAATGATGTCATCTTTGTTAAGGTCAACCTTCTTGTCTGCAACCTTACGATACGGAGTCTCAATAAATCCAAGGTCATCAATCTTTGCATATACGCAAAGAGAAGAGATAAGACCAATGTTAGGACCTTCAGGAGTCTCAATAGGACAAAGACGTCCGTAGTGAGTGTAGTGAACGTCACGAACCTCAAATCCGGCACGGTCTCTTGACAAACCGCCAGGACCAAGGGCTGACAAACGACGCTTGTGAGTTATTTCAGCAAGTGGGTTGGTTTGGTCCATGAACTGAGATAGTGCATTTGTTCCAAAGAATGAATTTATGACAGACGATATTGTCTTTGCATTAACAAGGTCAATAGGAGCAAACACCTCATTGTCCCTGACATTCATTCTTTCACGTATTGTTCTTGCCATACGGGCAAGACCTACGCCAAACTGGTTGTAAAGTTGCTCACCAACTGTCCTTACTCTACGGTTGCTTAGGTGGTCAATATCATCAACATCAGCCTTTGAGTTAAGAAGTTGGATAAGATATTGCATAATTGCAATGATGTCCTCCTTAGTAAGAATCTTAACTTCAGGAGAGATATCAAGATGCAGTTTCTTGTTTATTCTATATCGGCCTACATCACCAAGGTCATATCTCTTTTCAGAGAAGAACAGGTTAGTGATAACCTCTCTTGCTGAGGCGTCATCAGTTGGCTCAGCATTTCTTAACTGACGGTAAATGTAGTTGATAGCCTCTTTCTCAGAGTTACTTGGGTCTTTTTGCAAAGAGTTGTAGATGATTTCATAGTCAGACTGGTTTACATCCTCTCTGTGAAGCAGAATTGATTGTATGCCTGATTCAAAAATCTTATCAACGTCATCCTGTGTAAGAACAGTCTCACGCTCTACAACAACCTCATTACGGTCAATTGATACAACCTCACCGGTATCCTCATCAACAAAGTCCTCCACCCATGTCTTCAATACTCTGGCGGCAAGAGTTCTGCCAACCACCTTCTTCAAGGTAGCCTTTGAAACCTTAACCTCTTCAGCAAGATTGAATATTTCAAGGATGTCCTTATCTGTTTCAAATCCTATGGCACGTAAAAGTGTTGTTACAGGCAATTTCTTTTTACGGTCAATGTAGGCATACATTACATTGTTTATATCTGTGGTAAACTCTATCCATGAGCCACGGAACGGAATTATACGTGCAGAATACAACTTTGTGCCGTTTGCGTGCAAACTTTGACCGAAGAATACGCCTGGAGAACGGTGCAGCTGAGAAACAACTACACGTTCTGCACCATTTATGACAAAAGTTCCCTTTTCAGTCATATATGGAATAGGACCAAGATAAACATCCTGGATAGAAGCGTCAAAATCTTCATGATCCGGGTCTGTGCAATACAATTTCAGTTTTGCCTTCAGTGGAACGCTATAGGTCAGACCTCTGTCAATACACTCAGCAATGGTGTAACGTGGCGGGTCAATATAGTAGTCCAAGAACTCAAGAATGAAATTGTTGCGGGTGTCTGCTATAGGGAAATTTTCTGAAAATACCTTATACAAACCCTCATTTTTCCTTTTCTCAGGAGATGTGTCCAATTGGAAGAAATCCTTGAATGATTTTAACTGTACCTCAAGGAAATCAGGGTACTCCAACGGATTTTTAATTGAGGAGAAATTTATTCTCTGATTATTATTACTCATAAAGAGGTTTTTTTTAAGACAACACTAAGAAAAAAACACGAAAAGGTTTAGAACCTTACCTGCAAGGTTCTAAACCGTAGTGTCCTGATACACAGGACATTAGATTACTTCAATTCAACTTCGGCACCAGCCTCTGTCAATTGTTTCTTCATGTTTTCTGCGTCGTCCTTAGAAAGACCTTCCTTAATTACAGAAGGAGCGGCATCAACTAAGTCCTTAGCCTCTTTCAAGCCAAGACCTGTCAATTCCTTAACAAGCTTAACTATTTGAAGTTTAGCGGCGCCAGCTGACTTAAGTTCAACATCAAATGATGTCTTCTCTTCAGCTGCAGGGGCTGCACCACCTGCTGCAGGTGCTGCTGCTACTGCTACAGCGGCTGCTGCTGGTTCAATACCATACTCATCTTTAAGAATTTGAGCAAGTTCATTTACGTCTTTTACAGTTAGGTTTACCAACTCTTCTGCAAGTTTTTTCAAATCTGCCATTGTTTTATAAAATTTAAATTGTTACTAAATTAAGTTAATTATTCTGCTCTCTCACCAAGAGTCTTAAGCACACCATGAATTGTATTGCCACCAGACTGCAAAGCGGATAGTACGTTTTGCATAGGAGACTGTAGCATGCCAATGATCTCGCCAAGGAGCTCTTCCTTTGATTTCAATGCTATCAATGTGTCTAGTTGGTTTGCACCAATATAGAAACACTCTTGCACGTATGCTGCCTTAAGTTCAGGTTTATCGTTAAGCGTCTTCTTCATGTCTTTAATAAGACGGGCAGGCGCATTTCCGTTATTACAGAACATTATTGCAGTTGAGCCTTTAAGAGTGTCAAAAAGTGATGAGTAATCACATTCCAACTCCTCAAGAGCCTTTTGAAAGAGGGTGTTCTTTACAACCATAAGCTTGATGTCTGATTTGAAGCAGTTTTGTCTTAATTTGAAAGTCTGTTCTGCGTTCAAACCTGAAGCGTCAGTGATATAGAAATGGCTATAAGAGGAAATAGTCTCTTTCAGAGTGCTGATTAATGCCGCTTTATCTTCTTTTTTCATTCTGATAATTCTTTATGGGTTATTCAGCTGCTTTAGGGTCAATTTTAATACCCTTACTCATAGTGCTTGAAAGATAAATGCTCTTGATGTAGACACCTTTTGCAGAAGATGGTTTCAACTTGACAATAGTGGCAAGGAACTCTTTTGCATTTTCAGCAATCTGTTCTGGTGTGAATGACACTTTACCTATAGAGGTGTGTACAATACCAGCCTTGTCAACCTTAAAGTCAATTTTACCTTGTTTTACTTCCTTAACGGCTTTGCCTACTTCATTGGTAACGGTACCGCTCTTTGGGTTAGGCATCAATCCACGAGGACCAAGCACACGACCAAGGGCACCAATTTTACCCATTATAGATGGCATGGTTATGATGACATCAACGTCAGTCCAACCGCCTTTTATCTTTTCAATATACTCTTCAAGTCCGACATAGTCAGCACCGGCGGCTTTAGCCTCCTCTGCAACGTCGGGTGTACATAATGCAAGTACCCTTGTCACTTTACCTGTACCATTTGGAAGAGAAACAACGCCTCTTACCATTTGGTTTGATTTACGTGGGTCAATACCAAGACGTACATCAATGTCAACTGATGCGTCAAACTTAGTAGTGGTAATCTCCTTAACAAGAGCGGATGCTTCAGCAAGTGAGTAACTTTTACCAGTCTCAACTTTTGAAGCAACTTCTTTTTGTTTTTTTGTCAGTTTACTCATGATTAAAACCAGTTAAAAATTAAACATTTTGAGGAAATTCGCCCTTAACGGAAATACCCATACTTCTGGCTGTCCCGGCTACCATTCTCATGGCAGATTCAACAGTAAAGCAGTTCAAGTCAGGCATCTTGTCTGTTGCAATAGTCTTTACCTGCTCCCAAGTAACTTCTGCAACTTTCTTACGGTTAGGTTCAGCAGAACCACCCTTTTGCTTTGAAGCCTCAAGAAGTTGGATTGCTACAGGAGGAGTCTTTACAATAAAGTCAAAAGACTTGTCTGTGTAGTAGGTAATGACAACAGGAAGAATCTTGCCTGCTTTGTCCTGGGTCTTAGCATTGAATTGTTTGCAAAAGTCCATTATGTTGATACCCTTGGAACCCAAGGCAGGACCAATAGGAGGGGCAGGATTAGCCGCACCGCCTTTTACTTGCAATTTAAGTTGTCCAGCAATTTCTTTTGCCATAATATCAAATACTAAACGTTAATAAATAAAAATATTGGAAGAGGAACAAGATAAGCGTAACCTTTACTGTTCCTTTTCAACTTGCATAAAACTAAGTTCCAACGGAGTTTTACGTCCGAAGATCATAACCATAACCTTGAGTTTCTTCTTCTCCTTGTTAACCTCTTCAATGGTTCCGGTGAAGTTGTTGAATGGACCCGAAGTTACCTTTACATTTTCGCCGACTGTGTAAGGAATATCAAGTTCCTCCTCATCTTGAGTCTTGTCAACCTCTCCTAAGATACGGCTGACTTCATTTGGACGTAGAGGCACCGCCTTGCCATCCTTGCCGCCAAGATATCCCAATACATTAGGTGTGTTGCGGATAATGCCAACAACCTCACCTTCAAGTAATGCTTCAATCAAGACATAGCCGGGAAGATAAGAGCGTTCCTTGATAATTTTCTTACCATCGCGAACCTGATAGACCTTTTCAGTAGGTATCAGAACTTGTGAAACGTGGTTGGCAACAACAGGGTTTCTTTTCATTTCCGCTTCAAGATATTCACGTACTTTGTGTTCTTTCCCGCTGATGGCCTTTACCACATACCAACGCTTTTCAGACTGTTCAGCCATTTCAATACCTCCTTAAATTAGCCTAACAAACTGTAAATAAACTTCATGATTTCTTCAAAGCCAAGGTCTATTAACCAGATAATGAGTGATAGAATAAGGGAAGCAACAAGTACTACCACTGCACTGTTGGTTAACTCCTTCATAGATGGCCATGTAGTTTTATGAACGAGTTCGTTGTAAGATTCTTTACAATAATCAACTATCTTCATAGTGTTAAAGTTTTTTTGTTGCACGGGTCGAGAGGCTCGAACTCCCGACACCTGGTTTTGGAGACCAGCGCTCTACCAACTGAGCTAGACCCGTAGGTTAGTTAATAGTTAAAAAAGAATAGTTAATAGTTAATACGCCCCAGTAAAAAAGGAAATAAATTACTGAAATTTTATAAAAATTGGTTTAGGGTGAATTTCACCCTAAACCTAATTTTTAATTAATAAATTTCAGTAATTTGGCCTGAACCTACTGTTCTACCACCCTCACGGATAGCGAAGCGAAGACCAGCTGAGCAAGCTACTGGGTAGATAAGCTTAACTCTGATCTCAAGGTTATCACCTGGCATTACCATTTCAACTCCGTCTGGCAATGTAATCTCACCTGTAACATCAAGTGTACGGATGTAGAATTGTGGACGGTATTTGTTGTGGAATGGAGTGTGACGGCCACCTTCCTCTTTCTTCAAGATATAGACAGAAGCCTTGAACTCATCGTGAGGAGTAACAACACCCGGGTGGGTGATTACCATACCACGCTTGATTTCATCCTTGTCAATACCACGAAGCAGAAGACCTACGTTATCACCAGCCTCACCTTGGTCAAGAATCTTACGGAACATCTCAACACCTGTGATAACTGATTTCTTGCCTTCAGCACCAAGACCTATGATTTGAACCTCATCACCAACTTTTACAATACCAGTCTCAATTCTACCTGTAGCAACTGTACCACGACCTGTAATTGAGAATACGTCCTCAACTGGCATCAAGAATGGTTTATCAACGTCACGTTTTGGAAGCTCAATCCAGTTGTCAACAGCATCCATAAGTTCCATAACTTTCTCCTCCCATTCAGCAACTCCGTTAAGAGCACCAAGAGCAGAACCACGGATAATAGGTGTGTTGTCACCGTCAAACTCATAGAATGAAAGAAGCTCACGCATATCCATTTCAACAAGCTCAAGCATTTCAGGGTCATCAACCATATCGCACTTGTTCATAAATACAACAAGACGAGGAACGTTTACCTGACGAGCCAGAAGAATGTGCTCACGTGTTTGTGGCATAGGACCATCAGTTGCAGCAACTACAATGATAGCACCATCCATCTGAGCGGCACCAGTTACCATGTTCTTTACATAGTCAGCGTGTCCCGGGCAGTCAACGTGTGCATAGTGACGTGTCTCTGTCTCATACTCAACGTGAGATGTGTTGATTGTTATACCACGCTCTTTCTCTTCAGGAGCGTTATCAATCTGATCAAATGACTTAACTGCGTTTACTTCAGATGGAAGTTTTTTTGCAAGCACTGTTGTAATAGCAGCGGTCAAAGTTGTTTTACCGTGGTCAACGTGACCAATAGTACCGATGTTAACATGCGGTTTTGAACGGTCAAATTTCTCTTTTGCCATAATGTTAAAAATTTAAATGGTTATTATTCTTAATAAGTGAATTTCAAACTCCCAAAAAAATAGAGCCAATAACGGGACTTGAACCCGTGGCCTCATCCTTACCAAGGATGCGCTCTACCAGCTGAGCTATATCGGCAACCTTAAGGTAGGTTATATTTTAGAGCGGAAAACGGGGCTCAAACCCGCGACCCCCAGCTTGGAAGGCTAGTGC
>JAKSNZ010000033.1 GCA_024405855.1 Paludibacteraceae bacterium | reverse complement strand
CCTCTTTTAATGTATCTGGAAACGGAAGCATCGGCAAGGGCATATACATTTTCAAGAAAAACAGCCATTTCTCCGTTGTCCTCAATAAAGTCAATGACTTCTTTGTCAAGTCCTGTCTTATCCTTGTATTGAGCATATCTGCCTGGATTATGAAGTGCTCTACAATCAAATACATAGCCTCCACCATTACCAGAATAATCCATTGGAATACCTTTCTTATAGGAGAAACTGCAAACTCTTACAACAAGTTTGCCTGTGTTGTTTATAAATGGTCTCTTATATCCGTCAATTAGTTCATTCAATATCTCAGTCAGGTATGGCAGTTTTGAGTAGTCATACTCTTTAAGTATCTCTGCAAGATTGTCAATTGCAAACGGAATACTCTGAATAAAGTGTGCCTTATGCTCTACCAGCCCTCTGAAACCGTATGCTCCAAGTGTCTGTAACGCTCTGAAGAGTACGAAATATCCAAAAGTCTTACGGAATTCAGCAGGTTCAATATCTATGTACTTTGATGCGGAATCAATATATGTGCTGATTAGCGTCTCTTTAACGCTCTTGCTGTATCTTGCCTTTGCCTGATATACGAATGATGCTAAATCATAGTAGTAAGGACCTTTTCTACCGCCTTGAAAGTCAATGAACCAGGGCTCATTGTCTTTTATCATTATGTTACGGGATTGGAAATCCCGGTACATAAAGGTGTTTGTGCGTACAGAGAGGAGAATTGAGGCGAAATGTTCAAAATCTGATTCTAATTGCAGTTCGTCAAACTCAATTCCTGTGGGTTTGAGAAACTCATACTTAAAGTAGTTCAAATCCCAAAATATAGTGTGAAAATCAAACTCTTTTTGAGGGTAGCAGATATTGTAGTTCATATCCGCACCTGCTTCAAACTGAATTTTGGGCAGTGCCTTAATGGTTTTTACAAGCAAATCCAGCACCTCACTTGACCCTATTATTGAGAACAGGTCTGTACTGCCTAAGTCAGTTGTCAGGTAGTAATGAAAGTCCTCAGATACAGCAAGTACCTGAGGAACATTTATTGATTTTTTTATAAAATGATTTGACAGCCCTATAAAGGCCTTGTTCTCATTTACGTCTTTACCGTAAACTCCAATGACTGTGCTTTTCTTTCCGTAAATTCTATAGTATTGGCGATTTGAACCTGAGCCTGCAATAATTTCAGTTTTAACGGCTTCATCGCCAATGCCTGAAAATAGTTTGAGCAATTCAGTCATTGTTTTAGTTTATTGAGGTCTGTTTGATTTTAAGTCATCCAATTTCTTCCTTTTCTCTTTATGATTTTGAATAGCCTTCTCTAATTTTGCCTTCAACTCATCAAGGTCATATTTCAGTTTGTTTAACTTACTGTTGAGCTTGTCTGACAGTTTTTTATCTTTCTCCAAAGCCTTGGTGTCAACGTTGTCCAAATTTTCATTGTCAACAACGGTTCTCTGAGCCTCAAATGCCTGTATTTCATCTTCCGCATCTTTTACTTTTTTCTCTGCTTTAGTTTGCTGACTTTTAATTTTGTCAATCTCTTTTGATGCTTCATTCACTTCTTCTTCCGCTTCAGTTATCTTTTGGTTGTGAAGATAATTTTTAACACAATCATCTAATGATACAAGCCAATCTGATATTTTCTTGTTCTCATCTGCATTGCTGTCATCCATAAAGTTGTCATAACCTTGAGATATGGCAAAATAGATAGTTCCTGTTGATTTGGTTCCTGTAATTGAGATGTAGAAGTCACAGGTGCGGTTCCAAAGAGCATTGTATCGTACACCCTTAAATGCGTAAAAACCGTTTTTTGCCTTTTTGTATGACAAACCTTCAGTTTTTAGTTTTTGAAGAATGGCAGTCTCAATATCCTTTGGTGCGTATGCGTATGAAATTGAGAATACCTTTATCATGTCCTTTTCAGGACCTGCAATCGTTTTCATTGTGTATGCATACTTTTCCTGACTGTCAGTTTGTGCTGACACTGCTACAGAAACAAGTAAAAGAGCTGTTAAAAATAAAACTGTTTTTTTCATAATTGCTTTAATTTTTAATTAATTTCAAATAATTATGTAAAGGTACAACTAAGTTACTGAAGTACAAAATTTATTTTTGACATTGTTGAAAAAAACTCAGAAATCATCATCCATATCAAACCCTTCATCAAGGTTTTCTCTATTCTTGCCTTTGTTTTTCCCTTTCATGTTGCCAAAGTTGTAGGTAAGAGTAAGCCTGTAGCTTCTGCCACATGATGTGGTTTCGCTCTCCTGATAGAAGTTATCACTTTCCGTTATACGCTTGCTGTGCCATCTGGAGTTAAGTACATCTCTGACAGAGAAACTTAACGTAAGTTTTTTATCAAGGAAATTTGCCTTAAGTCCAAGGTCCATTCCATATTGATGGTCAATGGAACCTTGTGCCTGAGTTTCAGGTGATTTGTAGTAGGCGTTAATCTGTGCAGACAGGTTGTTTATTATCTTAACGTTTGCATTTATTTTTGCGTTCCAAGAGAAACTGTCTTTTCTTTTTATGTTATATTGCTTGTTCTCTCCAAGTTGGTAATAGTATGCGGAAATAGAGGTGGTAAGGTCAAGGTAGTTGTGAAACAAACGGTTTTTGGCAACTATCTCCGCTCCGGCATTTTGAGAGTAGGTTATGTTGTCAAATGTGTTGTACATTGCACCGTCATCCATCAGTTTGCTTACTCTTTGAATAACATTTTCAGTGTATCTATAGAACATCTGCACGCTTAATGTGTGCATCTCCCAAGTCTTCAGGTAATTGAGTTCAACGGCATTTCCAAATTCAGGCATAAGCCATGGGTTTCCTTGAGAAAGGTTTGCAGGGTCACTGCGGTCAATGTAACTATTCAGCATTCTGCCTCTTGGACGGTTTATTCTTCTTGTATAATTAAGTTGAATGGTGTTTGTCTTGTTTATTTCAAATCCCATATAAACTGACGGGAAAGGTTGAAAATAGTTGCGGTCAAATGTTTGTCTGATGCCGTCAACTAATGATTGGGTATTAGTTATGGTTTCCTCACACCGTAATCCCACTTGCAGTGAGAACCAGTTGAACTTGCCTGCATAATTAATGTATGCGGCATAAATCTGTTCTCTGTAATAAAAAGGATTATTATACTTAAGTGTATCAGAATCAAAGGTTTGGTCTTTGCTGTCAGATATGTTGACATCGGCTTTGAGGCCTGCCTCTATCTTATGCTTTTCAGTAAGCTTATTTGAATAGTCAACCTGTCCTGATACTCTGTTTGAAGGAGATTTCATAGTTTGCAGTTCCTTGACTGTCAAATCAGGTATTGGGGTGTGGTCAGGATTAAATGCTTTTGAAGCGTAGTTGCTATTTGAGGTCATAGTGTTACCTGTATAGTTTAAGTCGGCACTTATATAATGGGTGTCCTTAATGAACGAGTGTTTGTATGAGGCGGTAACATTATAGAAACCCATAATACCTGTGGAGTTTGTGGTTCTGTTACGGGTCATTGTTGTGTCCTTGTTTGAATTCAGTTCTGTGTAATCAATGAGCCTGTTATTCCAGTTTTTTCCAATCATTCCAAAGGCGGTCAATCCAATTTCATCAAGTTCAGATATATGGTAGGTGAATCCTCCTCTGAAAAAGCCGTTCAAACGCTCCATATCATTCCTTGTGTTTTGCAGTAGGAATGAATCTCCCTCAGGTGCGTAATCCTTTCTGTTTATATAAGAATTTCTGTCTCGCCTGTTGAAGCGTACGTTTGTATTGAAATTGTAGTCCCATTTGCCGTTGCTGCCGTTGATGTTGAATCCAAGTTGGCCTCCAGGGTAAGGAGAACCTTCCTGATAGTTTAATCCTGTTGATACGTTCCCAAAGTACCCCGATGCCTGATTCTCCTTCATAACAATGTTTATTATGCCGGCATTACCTTCAGGATTGTATTTTGCTGATGGGTTTGTTATTATTTCAACAGATTTTACGGCATTGGCGGGCAGCATCTCCAAAACCTGACCTCTGTCAGTGTCAGAAAGCCCTGACGGTTTTCCGTTTATCCATATTTCAACAGATGAACTGTTCCTCAAACTGACATTACCTTCCATATCAATTTCAACAGAAGGTATGTTTTCAAGAATTTCAGCCGCTGACGCACCCTCTCCAATTATGCTTTGTTCAACATTAAATACCTTTTTGTCAATGTCAAGTGTCATTCCTGATTTTTGTCCTACAACCTCAACTTCAGCAATTTGTTTGGAGTCCTCTTTAAGGGTTATCAATCCAAGCCTTACGGAATTTTTCTCTTTTGAAATGTTTTTGCTGTACTCTGTGTAACCTACAAAGGTAGCCTTGAATGTGTAGTCTCCGTCAGGTGCCTCAAGTTTGAAAATTCCGTTTGCATCGGAGAATCCTCCTACAACAGGTGTGCTTGAGCCAATCTTATATAGTGTGACATTTACAAAGTCAAGCGGAGTGGCAGATGAACCATCCATTATTTTGCCTGATACAGTCAGTGCGGAGACGCTGATTGAAGTCAGCAGAGAACAAAAAAAGAGAGCCGTCTTTTTCATAAATTATTAGTAATTGATGTTAGACGGTTCTCTTATAAATGTGTTTAATATGGTGATGCATATTTTATAAAATCGTGACCCAATTGTGTGTATCAGGTTCATCACCGTATTGGATAGCACGTAGTTTCTTGTAAAGTTTTGTGCTCCAAGGTCCTGGATTGCCGTCTTTTGAGAAAACGTATGACTTGCCTGTCTCAGGGTCATCAAGTTTTGAAATAGGACTGATTACCGCAGCGGTTCCGCATGCCCCTGCCTCTTCAAAAGTAGGCAACTCCTCTTCAGAAATAGGTCTGCGTTCAACCTTTAATCCAAGGTCTTCGGCAAGTTGCATAAGACTCTTATTTGTAATTGAAGGAAGAATTGATGTTGATTTTGGAGTTACGTATGTATTATTTTTTATTCCAAAGAAATTTGCCGCACCGCACTCATCAATATATTTCTTTTCTTTGGCATCAAGGTAGAATTCAGAAGAGTAACCTGCCGCATGAGCAATTTCATGAGCCTTAAGACTTGCTGCATAGTTACCGCCAACCTTAAATATACCTGTTCCAAGAGGTGCTGAACGGTCATACTTACGTGTTATGACGTATGGCGTTGTTGCAAATCCACCCTTAAAGTAAGGACCTACAGGTGTTACAAATATTATGAACATGTAGTCTTTTGCTGGGCTTACACCAACTTGGGGTGTATAACCAAACAAAACAGGTCTGATATAAAGAGCAGCACCGCTCTCGTAAGGTGGAACAAAATCAATGTTTTTAGTTACAACCTCAATCACCGCTTTCTTAAAGAAGCCTTCCGGCAACTTTGGCATACAGATACCGTCACATGAAGAATCAAGACGTTTTGCATTTTCATCCATACGGAAAATCCTGATCTTGCCGTCTTTACCACGAAACGCCTTCAATCCTTCAAAAGCCTCTTGTCCGTAATGCAGGCAGGTTGCAGCCATACTTATTTGAAGTGTCTCTTCAGTGTGCCATTCAAGTTCACCCCATTTGCCATTATGATACTCGCAACGCACGTTGCCGTTGGTTTTCATGTACCCGAATCCAAGTTCTGACCAATTAATGTTTTCCATTTTTTATATTTTATTTGTTATATTGTCATATAATAGGTTGCAAAGATAATAAAAATATCTTATCTTTGTAAATGTAACCTTGAAATATAGATGAATACTTCAAAAATAAATATTTGCAGAAAATTACTCTATCCTGTAGGTTGGCTTTATGGAATTGGGACAGAGGTTAGAAACAGCCTATATGAGGCTGGAGTGTTAAAGAGCCGTTCTTATAAGACGGCAATAATAACAGTTGGAAACATTACCGTTGGAGGTACAGGTAAAACACCTTTTGTAGAGTATCTAATAGGAATATTAAAGGACAACTATAAAATAGTTGAGTTGAGCAGAGGCTATAAGCGTAAAACAAAAGGGTATTTGGAGGCAGGTACTGATGCAAACGCAATGCAGATAGGCGATGAACCGTATCAGATTTTCAGAAAGTTCCCTGATATAAAGGTTGTGGTTGATGCAAACCGTTGTAATGCCATTGAGACTATTGAAAACAAGTACCCCGATACAGATGTTTTCATCTTGGATGACGCTTTCCAATATAGGCGTGTCAATTCAGGAAGGTCAATACTCCTTATTGATTACAACAAACCGATAACAGAAGATTCAATTCTTCCATACGGAGATTTGAGGGAAAGTGCAAAGGGCAGATATAGGGCAGATATTGTGGTAATGACAAAATGCCCGGCAAATATGAATGCCTTTGCCACAAGAGAGGTCAAGAAGTCTCTTAATTTGCAGGCTCATCAAAATCTCTATTTCACTACACTTAAGTATTCCGTACCAAGAAGAATGTCAGACGGAAAATTGATTGAACTTGATAAGGTTCAAGATGTTCTGTTGGTTACTGCAATTGCAAATCAGGCATCGCTTGAGGAATACGTAAAATCAAAAGTCAGCAATTTACATCAATTTATTTATGAGGACCACCATAATTATGCCGATGGTGACGTTAAAGATATTCTTTCAAGGCTGAACGCTGTTTCAGGTGAGAATAAGATTGTTCTTACAACTGCAAAGGATGAATCAAAACTGATAGGGCTTGACTTGCCTGAAGAGTTGCTTGAGAAACTATATGTTATAGATGTGGAAATTGAATTTCTGTTCTCTTCAAAGGATGATTTTGATAAAAAGATAATAGGCTATGTTGAAAAAAATAAAAGAAACAGCATCCTATTTACAAAGTAGAATGCAGTATTTGCCTAAAGTAGGCATCGTGCTTGGCACCGGTCTTGGAGAACTTGCAACACAAATAACTGAACGTCAGGAAATTCCGTATCAAGAGATTCCAAATTTCCCTGTTTCAACAGTTGAAGGGCATAGTGGCAAACTTATAATCGGCAAACTTGGAAGCACAAAAGTGTTTGCAATGCAGGGCAGATTCCATTTTTATGAAGGATATTCAATGAAGGAGGTGACATTCCCTGTGCGTGTTATGAAAGAGTTGGGAATAGAGACTTTGCTTCTGTCAAATGCCGCAGGTGGTATGAATCCTGAGTTTGAAATAGGAGAGTTGATGATAATCAAAGACCATATAAACCTGTTTCCAGAGCATCCGTTAAGGGGAAGAAACTATGATGAACTTGGTACCAGATTTCCTGATATGGGCAAGGCGTATGACCCTCAACTAAGGGAAAAGGCTAAGTCCATTGCCGCCAAATATGGAATAAGGGTTAAGGAAGGTGTGTATGTAGGCACTCAAGGACCTACATTTGAAACCCCTGCTGAATATAAGTTCTTTTCAACAATAGGCGGTGATGCTGTTGGTATGTCAACTGTTCCTGAGGTTATAGTGGCAGTACATGCAGGTATAAAGGTGTTTGCAATGTCAATAATAACTGACCTTGGTATAGAGGGTAAGGTTTCCGATGTTTCTCATGAGGAGGTTCAGCGTGTTGCCAATTCTGTTCAACCCAATATGACAAAAATAATGATGGAGCTTATTCAGCAGTAAGCCCCATTATTACTTAAACAAAGTATTTTTCCCTATCCAAATTCCTATAGGTTATTGCTTCGGCTATATGTTTTGGTTTTATTTGCTCACTGCCATCAAGGTCTGCAATGGTGCGGCTTACCTTTAGTATGCGGTCATACGCTCTTGCAGATAAATTTAGTCTGTCCATTGCAGTCTGCATAAGTTTCAGACAACCTTCATCCAACTTTGCAAATTTTCTGAGCAGTTTGGTGGTCATTTGTGCGTTGCAATAGACATTATCTTCTGATTGAAATCTCTGTTTCTGTATCTCTCTTGCCTTAATCACTCTTTCTCTTATTGTGGCACTTGATTCAGCCGCCTTGTTGTCTGATATTGCCTTGAATTCTAACGGCGATACTTCAATTTGAATGTCAATTCTGTCAAGAAGCGGACCGGAAACTTTGTTCATATAGTTTTTCACCTGATTTGGAGTGCATGTACACTCTTTATGCGGATGTCCGTAATAACCGCACGGGCAAGGATTCATTGATGCCACCAGCATGAAACTTGCAGGGTATTCAACTGTGCAGTTAACTCTTGATACGGTTATTTTTCTATCTTCAAGGGGCTGTCTTAAGACTTCCAATGCAGAACGCTTGAACTCAGGCAATTCATCAAGATACAGAACGCCGTTATGGGCAAGCGATATCTCTCCCGGCTGAGGATAAGAGCCTCCGCCAACAAGGGCGGTGTCAGATATTGAGTGGTGTGGGCTTCTGAACGGGCGGTGTTTGAGCAGAGAAGTGTATTTGTCAATATTCCCTACAACAGAGTGAATTTTGGTGGTCTCCAACGCCTCTTCAAGGGTAAGAGGCGGCAGTATTGACGGTATTCTTTTTGCAAGCATTGATTTGCCTGCACCAGGGCTTCCAATCATTATTATGTTATGTCCACCAGCGGCAGCCACTTCAATGGCACGTTTCACACTCTCCTGTCCTTTGACTTCTGCAAAATCAGGTATGTTGTCATCTGCAAGGTTGGTATCGGAGGAGAAAGGGGAGAGAACAGTTGGCTTTATATCAAGATTTCCATTGAGAAATTCTGTAATCTCACATAAATCACTTACACCAAGCACATCCAATCCTTGCACTACAGCCGCTTCACATACATTTTCTGACGGAATTATCAGACCTTTGAATCCTGCCTCCTTAACTTTTATGGCAATAGGCAGAACACCTTTTATAGGAACTACAGAGCCGTCAAGAGAGAGTTCTCCCATAATGGCATAGTCTTTCAGTTTATCACTCTTTATCTCTTCCGATGCGGCAAGTATGCCCATGGCAATAGGCAAGTCATACGCTGAACCTGCCTTGCGAATATCGGCAGGTGACATGTTTATTATAACCTGTTTTCTTGGAAACTTGTATCCCTTGTTGCTGAAGGCGGAAAGAATACGTTCATGACTCTCCTTTATGGCTACATCAGGAAGACCTACCATAAAGAACTTGATACCACTGGAGATGTTCACCTCAACGGTGATAATGGTTGCTTCAATGCCTTGCACTGCCGCACCGTAAGTTTTTACTAACATATTTTGAAATTAAAGAAATCTCAGTCTTCGGCACTTTGATTTTTTAATTTCGCTATGACAGTTTCATTTCCTATAGTCTCTTCATGAAGTTCAGTAAGAATCTCTGCATCCATAGGGAGAAAGAGGTCAACTCTTGAACCAAACTTGATGAAGCCTAATTGCTGGTTTCTTTTAGCCAAAGCACCTTCCTTGGCGTATGTTACAATACGGCGTGCCAAAGCACCTGCAACCTGACGGACAAGTATCTGTTGACCGTTTGATGCTTCAATGATAACAGAGGAACGCTCATTTTCTGAACTTGACTTAGGAAGATATGCAGCCATTTTACGTCCGTTCTGATGTGATACATGGAGTATCTTTCCAGGTATCGGGTACCAGTTTGCGTGAACGTTGAAAACACTCATGAATATTGATACCTGCATACGTTGCTCATGAAAGAAAACATCCTCCATAACAGGTTCTATAACAACAATAGTACCATCGGCAGGAGCAATTACATAATTGTCATCGGCAATAAGTATGCGGTTTGATATGCGGAAAAAGTATGTAAAGAATATGAATGTGATTACAGAAAGGGCACAAATGACAATAGGCAATACAATAGAGGTGGATAGAATGAACAATGCCCCGTTAATCAGAATAAGTGTGAATAACAGGATAAGTAACAAATGTCTGCCCTCTTTGTGAATCTTAACCATAAATTATAGTGCTTTAATGATTTCAAGATAAATATAAATGACTGGAGCGGCAAGCAACATGCTGTCAAAGCGGTCAAGCATACCTCCATGTCCTGGCAATATGTTCCCAGAATCCTTTAACCCCGATGCCCTTTTAAGCATTGATTCTGACAAATCTCCGTATGTGCCAAAAATAACAACAAGTATTGCATACACAATCCATTGCCATATATGTTCATTATTGTACATAGCAATGCCAATACCTACGGCAATTGCTGCAATGGCACCGCCTATCTCTCCCTCCCATGATTTTTTAGGAGATATGCGCGGAATCATTTTATGCTTGCCAAAAGAACATCCAAATATGTATGCTCCGGTATCAAATGTCCATATAAGAATAAAAAGTGCAAGCAGTTCAGTCCAATCTCTTGCAATAAAGTTAAGCAATCCAAATGGAAGTGCAACAACCGCTTGTCCGTAGATGGCAAATGCAAGATTATATGTAGGATGTTCATGACTTAAATACAACTCACTGATAATCAGCCCTACAATGCATAACATATAGATTATAAACGGAATAAAACCGTGTATTTCAGTTGGGTTGTCTTTGAATGCACACCAAAAACAGGCAAAGAAGAGTATTGTTCCACAAATAATCATATAGACTGATGGAACACTTACATTCTGTTTTTGATTTACAATGTGGTAAAATTCCCTCATTGCCAGAATATTGAAGATGCCGAACAATGCAGTGAAAGTGTAGTATTGTTCTTGGAACAGAATACTTGCAACCACCGCCGCAACAAAAATGGCACCCGTTATGCTTCTTTTTACAAGATTATTCATCAGTTTCTTCTTGTTTTTTCTTTGTTTTTCTTGCTTTCTTTGGTTTTTCCTCTTCCTGCTTCTCGTTTAACTCAGTTATTTCATCCATACGTGTTTTCCAAGGTCTTGGACCAAAGATACGTGTTACATCATCAGCAAATATAACCTCTTTCTCTACAAGAATGTCAGCAAGTTCAGCGTGCTTGTCTCTGTTTTCCTCTATTATCTTTACAGCACGTTCAAACTGTTCTTGTACTATCTTCTTTATTTCAGAGTCTATTATTTCAGAAGTCTTGTCACTATATGGTTTTGTAAATGAGTAATCAGATTGTGTTGAATCAAAATAACTTATGTTCTTAAGTTTTTCACTCATACCATAGTATACAACCATTGAGTATGCCATTTTTGTGGCTCTTTCAAGGTCATTCAACGCTCCTGTTGAAACCCTGCCAAGTACAACTTGCTCTGCTGCACGTCCGCCAAGCAGAGAACACATTTCATCAAGCATCTGCTCTGTAGTGGTAAGTTGCCTCTCTTCAGGAAGATACCACGCGGCACCAAGAGCCTTGCCCCTTGGTACTATTGTAACCTTTACAAGAGGATTTGCATACTCAAGCAGCCAACTTACTGAAGCGTGACCTGCCTCATGAATGGCTATTGACTTCTTCTCTTCTGCTGTTGTAATCTTGTTCTTTTTCTCCAATCCACCTATTATGCGGTCAATTGCATCCATAAAATCTTGACGGTCAACCGCTTTCTTATTTCTGCGGGCGGCAATAAGAGCCGCTTCATTGCAAACGTTGGCAATGTCTGCCCCTGAAAATCCTGGGGTTTGTTTTGCCATAAGGTCAAGGTCAACTCCGTCAGCAAGTCTTATTGGCTTAAGGTGAACTTCAAAAATCTCCTTACGTTCATGAACATCAGGAAGGTCAACACTTATCTGACGGTCAAAACGTCCTGCTCTTAACAGAGCCTTGTCAAGTATATCAGCACGGTTAGTGGCGGCAAGAATAATAATACCGCTGTTTGAACCAAATCCATCCATCTCTGTAAGCAATTGGTTAAGAGTGCTTTCTCTTTCATCGTTTGCATTGAATGAAGGATTCTTTCCTCTTGCCCTACCTACAGCATCAATCTCATCAATAAATATTATACAAGGTGCCTTCTCTTTTGCCTGACGGAACAAATCCCTTACACGTGACGCTCCAACACCTACAAACATCTCTACAAAGTCAGAACCGCTTAAAGAGAAGAAAGGTACATTTGCCTCCCCTGCAACAGCCTTTGCAAGCAAGGTCTTACCTGTTCCCGGAGGACCTACAAGAAGTGCTCCCTTAGGAATTTTGCCTCCAAGAGTGGTGAATTTGCTTGGATTCTTAAGAAATTCAACTATCTCCTGTACCTCTTGTTTTGCTTCTGAAAGTCCGGCTACATCCTTAAATGTAACCTTCATTTTACTTGAGCCTTTTTCAATAACCTGAGCCTTTGACTTTCCAACGGAGAAAATACCTCCTCCGCCTCCAGCCATGCGGCGTGAGAGAATAATCCAGAACAGAATAAAGATAAATATAGGACCGAATGACCATAGGAATGTTCCCATGTAGTCCTTTCTTTCTTCATACTTTACACTTATTGTATTGCCTGTCTTGGCAGTGTATGCTGTAAGAAAATCGTCCAATTTTTCAGCAGATGGAACCTTTGATGAAAGTTGTGGCTTTTTGGAATATTGTTTTGCTCCTGCCTCACCTAAGACTTTGACTATTACTACTGAGTCATCAATAAGGCTGACTTCTGCAATATTCTCATTGGTAATGAAGTTTATTTTATCTACATATCCGCTGTCAATGTAGGTTTGCAACTCTGAGTATTCAACCTCTTTTGTAGGAATGCTGGTATCGCTGAAAACCAGATAAATCAGGAATCCTGCAATTATTATATAAATCCAAGTGAGGCTGAACCAAGAGTTAGGCTTGCCTCCGTTGTTGTTTTCATCAGGTATGTTTCTTCTTTTTCTTTTGTCTGCCATATTAGTCTAAATCCGCTATTTCCTTTAACTTTGCATCTGCCCAAAGATGCTCCAAATCATAAAACTCACGTGCAGGACGCTGCATAATGTGAACCATAATGTCACAGTAGTCAGCAACTATCCATTCACAATTTTCAAACCCCTCCATTGCCATAGGCTTAACCTTTATAGCCTCCCTGACAAAGTCCTTCAGTTTGGTTGCAATGGCATTTACATGTGTGTTTGAATTGCCTTCACATATAACAAGATAAGAGCAAAGGGTATTGTCTGTCTTCTTTAGGTCAGCAACTACAATACGCTTACCCTTTTGTTCCTGAATGCCGGCAATTATAGTGTCCAATAATTTTTTAGTTGTAACTTCCGCCATAATTTTGCAAAGTTAATATTTTTTTGCAATTTTTTCAGCAATTTCATCAAATGCTTTTGCTGTTATATTTTCAGTCATTGATACAGGTACCCCAGTATCGCCCCCGTCACATATACTTTGGACAATAGGAACCTGTCCAAGAAGCGGTAAATCCCTCTCATTTGCCAACTTCTCAACACCGCCACGCCCCAAAATGTAGTATTTGTTTTCAGGCAACTCTTTTGGAGTGAACCAAGCCATATTTTCAACAAGTCCAAGTACAGGAACATTTATCTTATCATTTTGGAACATGTCAATACCTCTGACAGCATCGGCAAGGGCCACTTGTTGAGGTGTACTTACAACTATGGCTCCATTAAGTTTAATGGTTTGGACTACAGTCAGATGAATGTCACTTGTTCCTGGAGGCAAATCAATAAGCAGGTAGTCAAGTTCACCCCAATCAGCCTCAGTAAGCATTTGTTTTATTGCACCTGATGCCATGGCTCCACGCCATACAATAGCAGATTGTGTGTTTACAAAGAAACCTATGGAGAGTATCTTGATTCCATATTTTTCTATTGGTAAAATAAGTCCTTTTTCATTTGCGTAGGGAACGGCGTCTTCAATGCCAAACATTTTAGGGATTGACGGACCGAATATGTCAGCGTCAAGCAATCCCACTTTGTATCCCATTTTTGCCAACGATACCGCCAAATTGGAAGTTACGGTTGATTTGCCTACACCGCCTTTACCTGATGATACGGCAATCTTGCACTTTACCCCCTTAAGAGGCTCTTCTTGAGTGACTGTAGGTTGTTCAGGGTTTTTTATTGAAATGTTTCCTTTTATGTCAATATCTGAACCTACGTATGTTAAAATTGCCGTCTCCGATGCCTTTACCAGTGATTTTGCCAAAGGGTCAGTGCTCTTTAGAATAAGAGAGAATGAAACTTTGTTCCCCTCAATTCTAATGTTGTCCTCAACAATACCCATTTCCACAATGTTCTTTCCTGTGGCAGGATGATTAACATGTTTTAGAGCATCAATTATAAGTGTTGGATATAGTCTCATTTCTCCTTTCTCCTTTATTTACTATTGCTTCTTCTGTTAAAACTTCTATAAGTGTCTGGCTCTATTTCTTCAGTAGGTTCTATAAAGGAATCTCTGTGTGAAATTTCAAATTTAATATACTTTATTTTCATACCCCTCTCAATCCATTGGCTTTCATAATAAGTCCTTATGCTGAGGATTTCATCTGCCTTACCTTCAGAATATAGGTCTGCCGTATCAACAAGGGTTTTGTATCGGTTGTCCCGTATCATTAGGTTTGTGTATGTGTAAAGAAACGGGCTGTCAGTCTTAAGATGTATTATTCCTGAAGACTTCAGAATGTTTTGGTATAGAGCCATGAAACGGGTGGATGTAAGTCTTTTCCTCACTTTTTTCATTTGAGGGTCAGGAAATGTTATCCATATTTCAGACACCTCTCCTTTTTCAAAGAAACTCTCAATAAGTTCAATGTCAGTCCTAAGAAATGCCACATTGCCAAGCCCTTCAACATTTGACTGCTTTGCTCCTGTCCACATTCTGGCACCCTTTATGTCAATGCCAATGAAATTCTTTTCAGGAAAAAGTTTGGCAAGCCCCACCGTGTATTCACCTTTGCCGCAACCAAGTTCAAGAACAATGTCACCTTTTGAGCCTCCAAACACCTCTGACCATTTGCCTTTATAGGGAAATCCGCCCTCACTATGCAATCTTGCAAAAGGATATTGGAAGACATTAGGGTAGGTCTCCATATCGGCAAATTTCTGTAGTTTGTTTTTTCCCATCAGTTGCTCTTTTCAATTGTCAGGCAAACGTTCTTTATACCGGTCAGCAGAGTGTCACGCATGCCTTGAATTACCTCAAACTTATATTTTCCTTTTCTGTCAAACTGAATGTTTTGGGAAATGAGAACAGGCATTTCAAAAATTGAGACTCCTCTGCCTAAGAAATTGCCTCTGTTGTCTGCCAAATAACACTCGACAGTATCTTTTGCAATTAGTCCGTCAGGCGATTTAACATTTATGAACATCCAGAAATTCTGATACTTATACTCTGTGGTATGCCTCAGTGTTACAATGATGTTGTATTTTGTAATGGTGTCAGATATTACAGGATAGAATTTGGCAGGAGCATCAATGCTCCATCCGTCCTCATTTATATCCTTGCAGTTATTGTACGCCACATTGTTGTTACACGATGCCAATATCAATGCAAATATTGGCAAAAACACATATCTAATAATGATTTTACTGTTCATTGTGTTGCTCACCATTAGGTCTGTTTTGTCTGTTAAATTCTTTTCCTCTACCGTGAAAGTGGTTTTTGTTTCTGTTGTGCCTGTTTTGTCTGTTTTTGTCAAAACGGGTAAGGCTTCCTTCGCCAACGGCATTCTCAAAGTTGATTTGAGGCTCAGTATCGGTGTCCGCGGTTTGGATTTCCTTGACAGACTGACCGCTTTTGTTTGCGTTGATTATGTTCCACACCTCATCAAGAGGTATTTCAAGCAGGTCCTTAGGAAAATTCTTCTCTGCTGAGTATGTCATTTTTTTAGCAAAGACATCAAGTTTGAAGAAATAGTAAGGACCTTTAGCGGTTTCAAGTACTATATCTCTTGATGGGAATGCCTTTAACGCCTCTATGTAGTTGTCAAGTTCATAGTTCAGACAGCATTTTAGTTTTGCACACTGACCTGCAAGTTTTTGAGGGTTCATTGACAAGTCTTGAACTCTGGCAGCGTTTGTGCCTACTGATTGGAAGTTTGTCATAAAGGTGGAGCAGCACAACTCACGCCCACAAGGGCCTGTACCGCCAATTCTGCCAGCCTCCTGACGGGCTCCAATCTGCTTCATTTCAATACGGACATGGAATGTGTCAGCAAGAACTTTTATTAGTTCACGAAAATCAACTCTTTGGTCTGCAATGTAATAGAATATGGCTTTATTTCCGTCTCCCTGATACTCAACATCGCCTATTTTCATGTCAAGTCCTAAGTCTTTGGCAATTTTTCTTGTCTTAAGCATTGCGTCATGCTCTTTTGCCTTTGACTCCTCCCATTTCTCTATATCGGCAGGTTTTGCCTTGCGATATATGCGTTTGACTTCATTACGTGATGTGTCATAGCCTATTTTCTTCATTTGAAGAGCCACAAGGTATCCTTGAAGCGTTACTACGCCTATGTCATGTCCCGGATTGGACTCAACTGCCACCACATCTCCTTTTTCAAGAGGTATGTCATTGGAATTCAGGTAGTAACCCTTTCTTGTGTTCTTGAACTGAACCTCCACATAGTTTGTTGTCTCTCTGTCAATAGGAATATCTGCAAGCCAATCATATACGCTCAACATCTGCCAGGAACTCTTTCTGCAACCTTTCTCAGTAAGTCTGTTGTTCCCTTTATCAAGTGTGTAATTCATAAATCGATTTTCTAATATTACTTTTTTATTAGAGTCAGTAACTGCAAACCTAAATCAAACATTGTAAGTTTTATGTTTGCGTTACGCTCTACGTCTTCGTACGCTCTTGTAAAATTATCTATAATTCCCTCTATGTTTGTTTCTGTAACAAATCTTTTGAATTTTTCAGTGAATGCAACCTCATCGGCACTTCTGTAATTAAGGTTTGGATTGCATAAATTTGCAATAAACACCTCTCTTGTAAGGTTACAGGCGTAACCAAGAAACTCTAAAGTCTCTTCTCTGCTCTCTGATGCTGTGGCGGCAAAATCCTTAAGACCTACAAGGTTTTTGAGAAAAACCAGTCCCATCAACTCTCTGTATCGTTTGACAAGTTCTGTGTTTCTGCCTTGAGAGTTCATTAAATCCAATGCCTTAATATAATTCCCTGCAGAAAGACGGGCAATGTCTTCAGGTACTTTTGTTGACAAGTCAGCCACAGAAATGTTCTTTATGTGCAGAGCCTGCGTCCTTGATGTTATTGTAGACAACAGCATTTCAGGATGCTCACTCACCAAAAAGAAAAGCGTGTCAGCAGGTGGCTCCTCAATGAGTTTCAACAACTTGTTTGCCCCTTGCTCCTGCATCTTTTCAGGTAGCCATATTATCAGACATTTGTATTTTGCCTTAAAGCTTTTGAAACTTAGTTTTTTTGTAATGGATTCACACTCCGATACATAAATGGTGCCAATTTTCCCGGCTTCATTTATTCTCTCCATCCATTGATGCATATTAAAGTACGGCGATTCCAACACCATCTCCCTCCATTCATCAAGGAACTCTTCACTTGTACCGTTAGTGTTACCCTTGACAATAGGGTAGGAGAAATGCACGTCAGGGTGGGATAGTTTTGAAATCAGGCGGCAAGATTCACATTCTCCGCAGGAATCATCTCCATTCCTATGCTCGCAATTCAAATACTGAATTGTTGCAAGTGCAAGTGCAAACTTTCCTACACCTTCACCTCCCCAAAACAGTTGTGCATGCGGAACCCTTCCTTCATTAATATTCTTAATGATGTGTGCCTTTACCTCCTCTTGCCCTATGATGTCCTTAAACTGCATAAGGTAGCAAAGAAGTTACACTTTACCTTGGTGTAACTTCTTTGCGTATTAATTATTGAACTTTTACTGTTGTACCATCTGACATTTCAGCAAGTTTGACACCCTTATAATCTACAGGGACAACTATACCAATCAAGTTCCTGTATCTTATAACGGTTGCCTTTGACTTATTTGTAGGAGTTTCGGTAATTACTGACTTCTCCGCTTTGGCACTGCCTTCGCCCTTCTCAGCGTTAAGTGTGAAGGTTATTGTATAGGTGCCTGCCTCCTCAATAGCAAGGCTTAGGTTGCTTTCATCCGCCGGCACCTGTTTGCCTTGCCAACTTCCGTTAGCCACAAACTTGTACTCATAAGATTTAACCTCTGTAAGGGCTACATCATTCTTCACCAACGTGTAAATGCCGTCATCACCCTTAACCATTTGGTTATCACTTGATGCAGGATTCCAGTTCTCTCCCATCAACGACTCTTCACCTGCAACCACCCATGTATCCTCTACTGGTGGAACAGGGCAATCACCGTTACCAACATACAGTTGGTCCTCACCAAATTTAAGCTTGATGTAGAAGCTGTAGCAACCATCTGCTGTAATGTTGTACAATCCTTCTCCCTTCTCTATGCCCGCTACGCTGGCTGGGTCAAGGTCTACAGCCCAAGTGTCTCCTGTAGACGCATTGTATAGGGTTACTGTCTGACCTGCTGTAAGTGCTTGGTTAAGTACCTGCCACTCCTCAAATGATGGGTCAAGCGGTGAAGGATTCTTCTCACCAATTACTACAGTCTCACCATCTATCTTTATGCCGAAGCCTTCTGTTGGTTGTGGCTCTTCAGTAACGGTGAACTCAACTTCCTTAAATGCCTCTTCAGCATCACCCTCTTCAGGTGTATAAGTTGCAACTGCCTTAACCATAAAGTCTCCAGGTTTAACCGATGTAAACTTATTTGCCTCTAACGGAGTTGTGTAGTCCTCAGCAGATTTCAACTTAACATAGTAAACTATTGTAGGCTCTGCACTGAATCCTGCAACAGTTGCTGTGAATGTCAATTCTTCACCTACAACCTTGCTGCCTGCAATGTTGATTGCAGTTACAGTTGGTTCTGCAGGTGGTTCTGGGCAATCGCCTGTACCTACATACAGTTGGTCTGCTCCGTAAATGAGCTTGAGGTAGAAGCTGTAGCAACCATCTGCTGTAACTGAATATGAGTTCTCTTCTTTGGTTATACCAGGAACACTTGCCTCATCAAGAGCAACAGCCCAAGTACCGCCTGTTGATGCATCATACAGGGCAAATGTCTGTCCTTTAGCAAGAGACTGGTTAAGAATCATCCACTCATTTTCAGCCTTAGGATTCTTCTCACCCATTACTATGGT
>JAKSNZ010000032.1 GCA_024405855.1 Paludibacteraceae bacterium | reverse complement strand
TAATTATATAGATGCCTCAGTTCTTAAAATGCTTTCAAAGCGTGCTGAGGGTGTAGCAGGAATAATTTACACAAGTGAGAAATGCTACCGTAATGAAACCTTTAAGCTTGATTTACAAAGGTTTAACGCACAGTATCCCTCTATTGAGGTACATCCTATGAGCAAGGTTCATGACAGGTTTATGGTAATAGATGATACACTGTACTCATCGGGTGGTTCATTTAAGGATGCCGGAAAAAAACTGTTTTCTTTTGAAAAAATGCAAGAGAATCCAGAAGTGGTATTAAACATAATAAGAAACGAATAGCGGGTTTGGCAACAAAACCTCCCCACCACAAAGTGGCAGAGGAAAAACAGCAGAGCCAGCCCTGCTCTCAGATGTTAGAACGCATAAATCCCGGAGGCGGAGTGGATTTTGGATATGACCTCAAGTGCCTCTGTGCGTGAGAGGTGATGAATATTCACAAGATTGCAGAACAGATGGGCGTACTCATTGTAGATGTTGGTGGAGAAAATGCCGCAGTCATCGGTGCCAAGAACAATAGGTGGCACAGCAAGCCCCTCTTTTGTCCACTTCACCCAATTCCAAATATGATAGTTGTTGTAATCGTTGTAGTAGCCTATATGAATGTTACTTGTAGGCAACGCCTCAATGGCTATACCCTTCTCACTCATAATTTTAAGAACCGCCTGCTGCAGCAGAGTCATCTCATCAGAAGAGAGATAGTCTGAGGGCTTTATGCCTATAACCTCTTCATAGTTATCAAAACACTCATTAGTCTGAAACTTGCCATAAATCTCAAATGCTCTGGAATTGCGGTCAATATTGCTTATAGCATCTTGATACTCAATATAATCATACGATACCCTGTCCTGTGCCTCAAATATATCATCGGCAAGTGCCATATAAGGATTATACCGTCGCCACTGCCAAGCCTCTATAAGGTCACACAATGAATAATCAGTACCATAAACCTTTTTAGAGAGCGCATAAATCTTAGGAATAAGCAATAGGCGGGCATTATATAGCGGCTCTATTTTCTGAGTCTCAATTAAATGACATACAAACACAAGATTATCAAGCAGATACCCTTGCTGAACATTTATACTGTCATTAACGCACTCATACCATAACTTAGCGTCAAGTCCTACGGCACAGGCGTGTCCAATCCTCTCACCCGATTCCAAATCCAGGAAACAGATAGCCTCATACACAGCCCTTATGCCACCAAGCAGAGAGTAGAAATCCTCTCCAGCGTGATAAGTAACAGGCAGATGGCACGCACGCCGTATCCGTCTGAAATCGGGGGCAAAAACATCAGCAGGCACAAACATCTCATTAGCGGCGGCATCAATGCCCACCACATACTGTCTGAACCTATCATACTCCTTATATGTGTGTATAAACTCATTTGCCTGAACAAACAAATCTGTACGATAGTCGGCATACCGCCACATTCCACCTTTATTTGAATTCTTTTTGCTCTTTATAAAGTGAGCCACAAGCCTTAGATTGGCATTCTGACATCCAAAATGCTCCCAATCATAAGTAATCTGATATACCAGACTAACATTCTTACCCGTAGTCTTTTTAGGGGCAAACCTGCCCTCAATATAGTTAGCCAGACCACCACAGTTGCCCTCAAGTTGGCGGAACAGAAGTTTATACTGCTCCTCTGTACGGCACCTTATCTCTGTTAAAGTGAACTTTTGGAACTGGTCAAAACCCTTCTCCCTGTTTTGCTGTACAAGCAAAGCGTTAAACCTGCCCATAATAAGCAGATACCAATGAAACAGCATAGCCAAATGCTCATCTTGTGTTTTACGCAATGCAGTAAACACAGCAACATACATAAGAGCCTCAGCAGACATCATATACTCCGATGCCAAATATCCGCCCGATGTCTCAGATAGCAACAGTTGAAAAAGGTCTTCATTAACATCGCCGTTATCGGTAAGAACATTTGCAATCTCAAATCTAAAATCAGAGTCTTTTAAAGTATTTGGGTAAAATATAATTCTGCATATCAAGTTCTTAATACGCCTTGCAACCTGCAGATTGTAGCGTATCAACTTGCCGTCAATTCCCGCCTGCTCACATAACTCCTTAACATATTCCATCTTTGCTTTGCCAGCAAAATCGGCTTGGGTTGAGTTTGGGAACCGCAGACAGAACTGCCACACAAGGTCAAACTCTGTGGAGCCGTTAAGATGTATGTGCATATCACTGAACCCTCCTGAATCTTTTACAAAATTCTCCATCTCAGGAATATACGGCAGGGCAAGTGCGGTATAGTGGCTGTTTGGCAGAATGCTTTTGGCATAACACTCCATAATCTCAGACATATTGCCATAGTCCAAAGTCACCTGTTTATCAGCCAAATATGCCATTTTAAGAAGCAGTGGCGGAACATCGGCTATCAGAAACTGCCACTCATTAAATTTACTCTGCTTTACCCTTATAAAGTCTTTGATACCCTCCTTGTTTATAATCTCAAGATATTCAGCAGACAAGTTTGCAATACCCTTGCAAAGCAGTTGAGGCAAATCATTTATACCCTTTAGGGTGCGGGTCTGATTAAGCCTGTAGTATTGGTCTGGAATTGAGGTGTCTGAACTGCGGTCAAGCAGCATAAGCCTCCGCTTTATTGTGTCAAAATCTGGCACAATGCCACGCAGGTATTCTTCAAGCGATGCCCTATCCTGCAACAGATACCGTATTTCAGATTGGGTTACCATGCTTCCTTATTGCCATGTAATTCACGGAATATTTGAACAGATTGTCTTTTCACTAAGTGAAAGAATGGCAATAATTTGATTCTCACTTGCTCGTTATCCGAATTCCCAAACAAATCATTTGGAGTATCAAAGTTATCCTTAATAATATTATAACAATTTACATCGTATGCCCTAAAATTCATTTCATTATTCATAGGAACATCATTTGTAGGCGTATTTGGTGACGATGCGACTTGAGCAGCAGAAGAAATAAGAGGTGCTGGGCTACCAGCAGAACCCTTAACTTCTACATTCTCAAGATAATTATAAATATTGATAATAGTTGTAGCATTCAATTTTACAAAAATATTAGTCAATTCACCTTCTGCAGGCAAATTCATATATGCAAGCAGCAACGGGCATTTCACTATCCAATTAAAGAGCAATAATTTATTTACATCAAAACCAGTAGATTCACTGCCATTAATAACCTTAAATTTCTTAAGATTAGCTACAAAAATATCATCGCTACCAGATGGATTATTGTTGTTCAAGTTATACCCATACTCACGTGCCTCTTCCACAAGTATTGCATTCAGCAATATCACAATTCTGCGGTGTATCGCCTCTCCTAAATTTACGTCCTTACTTGCATCTAATAAGTTTATAGAAGAAAATACCCTTGTAGCAATCTTACCTAAAAGATATGTTGGTAAAACAATTTTTTTGCTAGTTTCATTGTATTCATCTATCCATCTTGACAAATCCTCCACAAACATTACAACGCCATCATCTTCTTTATCTACTGACAATCCACTAATCTCATCAGACTCCACAATATTATTATCATTATCACCATTTATAGGGATTATATAACTTCTTGTTTGTGACAAATAATTTAAGAATTCTATAATGGTCCTTCCTCTATCACTATCCACTATATTCTCATCATCTTTTGACCTTGCATAAGTCTCTCTTACTATATCAGTCATTGCAGCCAAAAGAGCCACTAATGAATAATTAAGTTCCGATACTTGCTTATTGGTGTATTTTGATATAGTAAGTGGCAAGAATCCTAATACTCTTTGAATAGATTTCTTGCTAAAAACTGCATCTATACGATTTTCTACATTCCCAGTCTTTGCCTTTTCAGCAAATCCAAAAATCTTGATAATACTCTTGAATTTTACTAACTCAAGATATGCAATAGCATTACCTACAGACACCTTAAGGTCAATATCATTATACAATTGAGCGTGCTTTACAAAATCATCTATTATATACACAGATGTACAGTCTGCACAAATATCGGCATACTCTAATATTGAGCACTTTACAAACCTTAAGAACCCCACCCTTACTAAATAATCAAAAATCAGATACGCATTATTTTTATAATGTCTTGATGATACTAATGACAACGCAACTAAGCAAGCATTAATATCAGTATCCAAAGTGTTTGGTTGCAACTGATAACTCTCCTCCACTATCATATTGCTTACCAAGAATTTTAATATTATGGCGTTCAGTTTATTTGGGAACCTTAATAAATCCTCGTAATTTATTCCGTTATCTAACAAGTGACTGACAAACGGCATAACCAAATTCCTTGGTTGGTCCGCACCCTTATTAAACGCGGCCATAAGTTGCATTTGCGTTCTTAAAGGCAATGACAGCAAAAAATCTGTAAATACCTTGGTTTGCACAGGATTAACTGGCTCATAACCTTGGAATAGATTTTTATTATAATATGTTCTTATATTTTCTGCTCCAACCATTACACTATTTGATACATTACCCACTATATCCAACAGAGACCTCAGATATATGCGGTATTGTGTAGGCATTACCTTTTGCATATATTGACTCTCCATCTCTGTTACCAGATTATTATAAGCCTCTTTTTGTCCATTCTCAGCCTCATTCTTAAGCAACGCCTTGCCAAAATTCTTCCACTGAACCTTACGTATTGACTTTGAAAATAGCTTTGCATCACCGCTAATAATCACAAACACCTGCTTTGATGTAAGATATTTTCTTACAGTCTCCAGCACTTCCCAACCCTTACGGAAATCAATATCTATGTCATCAAAAATTATTACAAGTAATTTCTTGTTTAAAAACTTTAATGAGCACTTAACAAAATCATTAAAGTTCTTTTCCAATGTATATGCACTATAAACATTCTGCACACCCTGATTCATAACAAAACTTGGCTCCGACCAGTTATCCTTAATAAATCCTTCATCTTTAATTGACGGAATACCACGGGAAAGGCTCTCAAAACTCTTATGCCAATCCATATATTTACACCCACACTCATTTCCCACCGCCCTTTTATTATGAGCATCATCCACCAAATGCCTTAATTGAGCAATTATAGTTAGCAGAATATGCCCCTTGTCCTCAAAAAGTGTTGGGTCTATCAAGTCCAATGCCAAAATATCCTCTTTCTGATTCTCTTCTTTACACCAATGCATAAGGCTGTACAAGAATGATGACTTACCGCTACCCCTTGTGCCAAATACCGTATATGCCTCACTTCTGCGTTCCTCAGAATCATTGTTTTCCTTTTTTTGGTCTTTGGCTTTATCATTATTTGAAATACGTACTTTTATTGCTATTTTTAAATCCTCAAACTCTTTATTGTGAATCAACTGATTGCCCTCAAAGTGCTTGGCGTACAAACTGTTTTCAACATCAATAACTATCTGGTTTGCGTTATCCTGTGGTTGAGCCGCACCTGCGGCTTGATTTGGTGTATTTGTGTCTGGCATAATATTAAGTTTTAAGATTTGTTAATATGTGAATAAAAACCATCCCCAACCACATTGCGTGGTTTGGGGAAAGTTTTTTGGAATGATTACTGCGGATTACTTACTGCAATCCTCAGTGGCTTTTGCCGCAGTAACGGTCTTGACTTCTTGTGTCTGGCAACCATTAGAGCTTGTGGCAGTATAAGTAACGCTAAAAGTATCATTTTCCTTACCTGCCTTAAGAGACTTACCGTTAGTTATATCAGTAACCTCATACTTGGTGGAAGTAGTGCTGATGGCTACAGTAGCCGTACCATCCGTTGTGGTAGCGGTAAGATTAACCGGCTCCCAAAGATATGCGGTAACCGCACTACCTGATGGGGTTGTTGTAAGGCTTGGCAAAGGATTAACTGTAAGGGAAGTTGTATTATCTATAAACTGTTGGGTTGAAGAGCAACCAGTAACAGTTGACAACGCCTTAACCTTATAAGTTCCACTTTCTGTAATATTACTGAATGTTATTGCATTACCAGTACCCGCAACAGAACCGCCGACAGGAGTGTCTCCCTTATAAAGTTGATAAGATGCTCTGTTGCTTGGTTGAGAGCCACTAAGAGTTATTGTAGCGGCGGCATCGCCAGCACACATTGAAGATTTAGTAATTAACAATCCATAACTTGTTGTCAACGCTGGGCAGGTTATATTGAATGAACCCAATCCAATAGTTGTTGCGCAATAATCGCCATATTCAGGAACTACTATGCTTACAGTATATGCACCTACTGCGGAAGGTGCATTTGTATCACCATTATACTTAACACTTGTAGGTGTGCCATACCCTGATTTTGCTGTTACCGTAACAGGTTTTGCACTGCCATCATAAACAACATCTGATAGAGTATAGTTATAGCCATCTTTTGTAGGAGGCGTGCAATCCTTTGTACCGATACCCGTAAGATTAAATGTTGCTGAGCCGCCAGTCCAAGTTACACTAACAGTTCCGTTATATGTTGTTTTAGCAACAGGTGTAAATGTAACATTAAAAGACTTGTCTCCAGTCCCCGATGCAGTTCCATTTGTTACGGCAAAATATGCACTTGTGGTTGAAGCGTTGAAATTTGACACATTACAAGCGGTAAAGTTAACAGTTATTGCATCTGACGTGGTTTCAATAGGAACAGAACCAAAATCAAGTGTTGCATTTGGCTGATAATTTTTCCATGTTATAACAGGGGTAACTGTAATAGTTCCTGGAGATGTGGTTGAAACCTCCTTATAATTTGTAGAGGCTGCCTTAGTTGCATTAATTTTAAAGATACCAGGTGTGGTAACATTTAGTGTGCTTCCTGAAATTGTACCTGTACCCGTTGTACCTGTAGAGTTAATACTATATGTTACGTTAGATGTTTCCATTGCTCCTGATATGGACAGCGTAATGGATTGGTTTGCACAAACACTTTGGTCATTTACTGAAATGGCAGGATGTGTTGCTTTGTTGATAACAAAGTCTCCAAGCTCAATTCCTGTGGCGGCACAATAGGTTGTACCTGCGGCTACATCAACTGTAATAGCATATGTGCCTGCGTTGGTTTTACCTGTACCTGCAGTTCCATCGTATTTAACAGTCATTGTACCCATACCACTGGCTGCAGTAATTGTAGGAGCCTGCTCACTACCATTATATGTTTTGCCGGTCAGTCCGCTGACGTTGAAATTAGATGCAGTTGGGGTGGTGCAAGCAGGCACAGTTTTTGTATATATTGTACTGGATTTAGCAGAACTTGATGAATAATAACTTGTACTACTCTTGTAATTCCAAGCATAACCAACCCAAGTTTCAGTCTTATCTGCCGTAGAGCTTGCGGTTTTTGTAGTTGTCCATGATGTGCTAGTTCCAGAAGATGCTTTAGATGAACTGCTATTAATATTCCATCCAAATCCGGTCATACCAGGGTCATCCTTAGTAGCAGACACTGTAAAACTAAGTGTAGCACCTGCTGTTACAATATACGGGTCAGATGATGTTCCTGAACCACTTTTATAACAAGAACTAGCCAATGTTATAGAACAAGATGCTGGAGTAGCTACACAGTAAGAACTTGAATAAGAAGTTGCATTCTCATCTGCTTTGGTAATCATATTATTTGTGCTATGAACTGTCATATTGCCTGTTTGATTCCATTTATTATTGTATGGACCTGTGCTAGCACTAGAATTTCTTGTCAATTCCATTTTTGTATATGTCCTTGCGTTAGTGATTTTTGCCCGATAAATTGCACCTTCTGTTTCTTTTGTCCCTGAATATAAGCTAAATTTACAATCCTCTGCATTACCGCTAGCATCCCATATATGAATCCAAGCTACACCTCCATCACATATCCAACATGAGCCCCAATTAGTAGGTTTGTAATTTTTCAGATAAATGTATTCTCCACTTACAAAAGTGTGATCTGCTAATGCATTTGCACTACACCCAACCAGCATTGCCACCAGCAACAACCATTGGGTAATTTTTTTGTTTAATAAATTTTTTGTTTCCATAATAATTAAGTTTTTTAAGTTATTTTGTTTGTTTTGTTTTTGTTTTTTGTCAGCCCTTTCACCTACGTAATCAGGCTCCTAAATAATATCCGTGCTTTCATAAGCGTTTAAGTTTTTTAGTTATTATTTTTTGAATTTTAATTATTTACCACATCAAATCTAACTGTGAAATTCAACTTGCCAGCTGAAATATTAAAGTACTCTGCTAATTGATTAATGACAGGTACAAAAATCTTATTTTTTGTAATGATTGTTGATGATTTAATTTCCTTTCCCCCAGTTTTATGTTCATCTAATTTTTTCTCTAATTCAATATCATAATACAAAGTCAAATCGCTATTCATATGAGTGAATATATATATGATTTTATGCATACTCCATATAATTCTTGTTGTATGCGGATATAAAAAGAAATCATAATATTGTTCAAACATTTTATTTGACACAGCCAAAAAAGTGCTATAACCATTTATTGTTGCATTAGCTGCTTTATCAATTAACACCTTATATGAGACATTAACATCCTGTCGTAAAATTGGAGGTAGCGGATAGAATTCCTCTGCAACTTGATTATTTGCTCTTTTTTGTTCTTTAATTACCTCTGGCCTATCTATATGCTGACTAAAATCATCAGAAATATCTCCAACTTGAGAACTGTCAACAGATACAGTTTGTGTTGTTCTAAACTTCTTCGCCATTTTTAAAACCTTCTGAAAGTCAGTCTTCCCTTCGCGATAATCATTTATCACTTCTTCCATAGGTCCTAATTCAGATGACTCAATGGTATACAATTCCTTGTTTCGCTGTAAGATATTATATAATGCATCTGCTCCACCACGAACTGAAGATGGAACATATTGTGAAATTTTAGGATATATTTTTGAACGCACAAAATCCTTTACCATCGGCTCAAAATAGCCATAGGCAGTTTCATATAATCCTGTCAAATATTTTATATCTGATGATTCTTTATTTAGATAAATGCAAAGTTTTGTATCCTCTTTCCTGACATATATATTAACATCATGTGAAATATTACCATAAAAAATGTCAGTGTTAGACAAAAAATAATCATCACGCAAAATAATCGCTATTTTTGAAATAATAGAAATTTGCGGAACCTCATATTCTGACTCTTTTATTCTTGTTACTGAAATTTCATCTGGTAATAATTTTACATTTTGCTGCTTTAATACAAACAATTGCACTTGGTGCCTGTTAAAATCGTTAGCCAATTGTAATACTATATTGTTCCCACTTGTAATATTTTGAATAGTAGTCTTATCTGAACCTTCATAATAATACAACTGTTTCCCATTAATTGTATCCTTACATTCTTTCAGCCTATATCGTTCAAGGGTCTCAGCCGCACTAATACATATATTTCCTGCTAAACCATATTCTTTGTATTTTCTAATATACTGTATTAATTCCCTGCTGTTATCAGCAACCCATTCATCTTTGGCTATGACTTCCGCAATTATTTTTTCCGCTACCTTAACAATACTTGCAACATCATCTATGCTCTCTCTACTTACCGCCTCACGTCCAGCTGTTGGCACTAATGTTGGAAGATTTACAATTCCTCCTAAGTTAAATACTGAGGATATAGGAATTGGTGCTAAACCAAAATAATTACGCAACCCATATATAATATTATTTTGGGTCTGTTTAAGCAACATACAACCTTCAACGGGTTTCCCTTCTCGCACCAAATTATACATATATATTTGGGGAGAGATAGCATTTGCCTTCTCATTATATCTTACTTCATAATCAAAAGACATATTTATCCCTATCTTTTTATCTACTACCGATTTAGAGCCCTTAGGTAAAATCTTTTCTAAACTAATACAATCATTATTTAAGTAAACTGGAATTTGTAAGTATTGTACATACGGACTTAAGTACTCACGCGCTTCTGATAAAGTAATGGAAACACCATTATCCAAGTTTGCTATTATTTGTGTTCCACAATGATTTAAAGAATCAACACATTCTTCTATGGAGATACATTCATCATTCAATGATAATTTGTTTTTATCCACAGAAGAAGTATATGTAATATCACTATCAAATGGTTGTGTAACTACTTTTAGTGATTTGCATACTCCAAAATTAGCCATCGCCCCAATTCCAAATGTACCAACCACACCTGCCTTGCGTGCTTCATCATTATTCTTACCACTTGAACCCGCAGACCAATAATGTTTTTTTAATGCATCAGAATCCATTCCAATGCCATTGTCTTCTATAATTATTTGTTTACCACTAATGGTAACTTTAATATATGGCTCATATTGATTCTCATTTTTAGCTTTTCGCATTAATATAGCATCATACGCATTCTGCACATTTTCCCTTAGAAGTGCCAATGGTGAATCATATATTTGCGTACATAGCACCTCTAATACACGATTCAATTCTATGTTAAATCTTATATTTTCTGCCATAATAATAATTTTTGCTGTGCACTCTTTTTACATTCTTCTACTTGAGCACTGTTAAACCTTTCAAACCGCTCTGAAAGCAATAATTTTACTGCATCTGTATTTTTCAATTCCACATTTGCATTTAACACACATATATACTGAACTTCAGATATAGGAGTATCCCCAACAATATTTATAATTTCCTCATTTGACAATTTTTGTAAATATTCATCAAAGTATTTGCAAAAATATTCGTCTCGCAAACCTTCTTTCTTTAACGTTAAACATCCACTATAATAATCACCAGTACTACGAACCTTTTTATCTATTTCATCCATAATGGTTTCTTTTTGTGGTGTGTTTAATTTGATGTTCATTTGAAAATTAGGAACACTTCCTGACCCTATATGCTTAACTCCCCATTCGGGGATTTCATAATTATTACTTTTATCTTCTCTACAATGAACGGTTAAATGTGCATTTTGTCTATTCATATCAATTTCTATCACATTAAATTGTCTTTTTTGCCCTATCTGCTGTACAGAAGAATCTCCGTATAAAGTTCCACTACTTATTAGCCACAAACTGTCATTGGTATAAGTGATATCTTTATATTCATTAATTATTTCCGTTTTGTGTTGATGTCCAAACAAACCAACCTTAATATAATTTGACATCATTGTGTTTAAGATACTACTATCCATATAATTGTTCTCATACGGCAACCCCTTGACATGATGATGCCAAACGCCCACTATTAATCTTCCTAATTTATTAGCGGTTGACAAATCATTCCTTATACCTGATAATGCGGATGGGAAGATATTGCCAATTGGATTTAAATGGTCTAATTTGTAACAACTATTAAAGCAAGCAAAAGTTATATTATAATCTTCAAAATCAACAACATACGCATCTTTTTCCACATTTTCCAACCTTCTTATTCCACTAAAAAATGTATTGTAAAACTCTTTATACGCAAAGAAACGATCTGAATACAAATTAAGATTAACAATATTATAAAATGACTTATCTTCCCAATTCCACCTTAAATTACCACATAGGTTTTGCATAAATTTTAATAAATCATCATGATAATCATTTGACGATTTAAGCATGCTATTTCTAGAATTCGGAATACAATAATCGTGATTACCAGGTACAATTATAATGCGTGATTTATCCCCTTTCAACAAATTATCAACTAGTTGATTCAAGAAATCAGAAACCTCTTTATATTGCTTTGTCAGTTGCTCTACATAATTGCCTGATGAATCTTTGACTCCTTGTACTAAATCTCCACTAACTACAATCAATTTAATTGGAGGAACTCCTTCCATTGCCCTATTTTCGTTATCAGTCATCAAGGATGCCAACAAGTTATCGTAAGTCATTTCAGGTGACTTATGTAAATCAGAAATGTGCAATATGGAATATTTAGTATTCATTCTCTCTAACTTACCGTTCTTTACATTCAATAGGAATCTCTATGCCATACACCCTAAAAATCAGTTGTATTATTCTAGCCAATATGAGAGCTTGTCTCTCTCCCATAAAATGAGTATATGAAGTGATACCTCCCGGATGTCCATGTATTACCAATATTTTATCAAAATTACTCTGATATGATATTGAAATCCACCAAATTTTAAATTCTTCACCGTTTGGTACTAAAAAATTTGCTGGTAATGCACACAATAACCCACCAAACATAACCACACTTTCCCGCATTGTCCTAACCAAATTATCCAATTCAATCATTGAGCTTGCATCCTCACAATCAACATTTATTGAACCATTAAGACGCATATTCTCTGCCCATTCCTTACATCTATATTGTAATTCACCCCACCTTGTGTTATTAGGAACAGACAAATATGCATATCTGTGACCTGCAATAGGACTATCTATAACATTAATGCTCATAATTAACTTATTTGTACACTATATACTTGTCTGTATACAGTTGGTGTAAAACCAATTACAAAATGTTGCTTTATATTATATTGCAATAACCATAATACTAACTTAACCGACGGCATACCATTAAATCTATTAGGTTTAAACGAATATACCACATTCTTGACATAGTTATACAAATCATATCCGTAATTTCCTGCTACTAATATCGAGCCATGGTGTGGCACTTGTATAGTTTTAGCACAACGCCAATAGCTCCCATAAAAAACTTTCAAATCGCTAATATTACTAGTAATTGCTGGGAAATCCCCCATATATAAACAATTAGCAAGAATAGGGCAACCTATTTCTAAACAGCAATCACCACATAAGTAACAACGTTGATGAACATTACAACAATTACTAAAATTTTCACAAATGTCATTGTTAATATGTCCTGAATATACTGTCATTGAATACTCATTGTGCAGATTTGCATATGCAGTTGTATATATTGATTTAACTACACTTGGATTACTCTCATATATGGACTTAACTATAGAAAAATCTATTTCACCATTAATTATTGCTGTACTAAAATGATTAAGTAGTGCATTTGGAACATTTGATTGAATGTTATATGGGAAATACATCCAGTTAAGATTACCACACTTTATCGGTGTTCTAGCAGGAATATGTTGCCCATCACTCAATGTATCTATGTCTATAGGCTCCGATATGTTTGTCTGTTGCATTTCTTCCCTCGATGGCTCCACATAAATCACTTTTACCTCATCACCGCCATCTTCTCTACTGTGATTATAAATAGATTCTATGCTAACATTTGCACTGTTATTTAAAATTCCTTTGTTATGGATAATATTATGTACATATGACAACAATACTTGTTCATTTGACAACACAGGCAAAAACAATTTTTTGCAATACGGCAACAAATATTTAATTCCTGATATATGATCATTATGTAAATGAGATACAAACAAAGCATCAATCTTGTTATCACTATTAACAAGAAAATATTGCCTTATATATTCCCTTAAACCGCCTAATGGACTACCTCCGCAATCATAAACCGCTGTAAACACACATACATCATTATTATAGAACCTCTCTGTGTAAAAGGCTCCATGTCCTACGGGGTGAAATGTGCGTATTAGTTTCATTGTTTTTATTTATTCTTCTCCAAACTTCTGTACAAATGCGTTCTCTCTTATGTTCTCAAGCCAGCGGTAAACGCTACGTTGCTGATATTTGGGTTCACCGTCTTTTGTTGTCTCTTTTTCAAGTGCTAACGCCATCAGGGTGAACTCCTTTTCAAGTGACGTTGCAAATATGCCGGCATCATCGGTGTTGATTGACACTGATATTTGTGCCGATTTATCTACTTTGCCATCGGTGCGTATGAGGTCCTCATTGTTGAACTTAACTATTGGATGCTCCACGTACCGTGGTATGTTTCCTATTCTCAGGTTTGATGTGGGGTTGCACTCTATGGCTATGTGCCGGCGTGCTATCTCCTCCTGCATCTTCTCTTGTATGGTTTCTAATATTCTAACAAACGACACTCTGTGCTCTCTTTCTACTTTCCACTCATTTGATTTAGAACCCTCTGCCTTTACCTTATAGTCGTAATGGTATCTATAATAGAGTTGACGAGCATATTTATCGGTACGTGCCCATATAACTCTATTATCCATATTGAGCTGATAGATATCTATCAGATTTTGGCGCTTGGGCTCTTTTTCTGCATCAATGTAGAGACTTGGCTCGTCGCCTCTTAATAGCCAGGCGTTCATAAAGGTCTGTGTCTCTAAATGGGAGTGGTATATCTCTTCTCTAAGGCGGTAAAATTCTTTCTTTGCTTCATGCAAAAAAGTGCCTCCGTCTATGCTGTACTTCTCTATTTTGTCTATTAGCCATACCATATTATCAAGCATCACTTGTTTTGGCATTACCACTGTGTAGTGCTTCTCTTCATAGTAGTGACGCACATCTATGCCAAGTGCCGTTCCATGTCCTATTCGGTCTCCATTGCGTAGATTAAGGAATATCTGTGCCTCTTCCATTGCACGCAAACCATCTATTATATCATAGAAATCCTCACCCACGTGGTAAGTCACGCCTAAATGGAATGGCTTTAATGGCTTTAGGTAATCCATATCTGGATTACGGTGTGTATGCCTCAGTCTACGGAATATTGTGCCGAAAACTTCAGGGCGGCAAAAGAACTCACTGTTAGCGGCATCTATGCCTGAAATTAGGCAGTTGCCGTTTACAAGCAATGTCTTTATCCCGTTTGCCTCCTTACTATACTTTTCTCTTGCTTCCTGATTACGACATATTGTACCCTCTTCAACCTTGTCTTTGCCTATATGCTTATCCCTCTGTTTTATAAAATGGATTATATAGCCGAAACTATCTCCTTTTTTGATATACTTGTCAGTCTTTTCTAGCTCTTGTTGCAATTCTGCAGGTGTGTCTTCTGGAGTTAAGCGGTACTCTATATGTTTTACACAAGTGTTCTGAACGGCAAGTTTAACGCCTATCTCAACCAACTTCTCCTTATAGACGGGTATGCTTTCAAGTGCTTTTAACAGGTTTGCCTTCTTTTGATCATAATAACTAAAGTTTGCAAAGCCTATAACATCATTTATTTGAACCATTGCGTAACGAAACTTTGCCTTTACTACAAGGTATGTATAGAACAGCGTTTGGAATAACCTGCTTTTATCTCCATTGTTTATGGCTCTGAAGCATTTGTAGAGTAACTGACGTTCTCCTATAAGAACTGTACGGCAATCAACCTCTTTTAGATGCATTGGTACGTTTGACTGTATTGCGTAATCAACATCTGCATCATTGCTATATCTAAGTCTTGATATGAAGGCTTGTATGTCTGCTATGTTAAGCGATATGAACATTGACTTGTCCTTTTCCTTAAGGAATTGAGCAAAGGTGTTATCTATTGGAGCATCTTGTGTGCCGTTAATCTCTTTGAAAAGCCATGCTCTAAGGAATGCGGCAAGGGTAACCTCCCAAATACCACCATTGTAATTTTTAATATCCTTAAACTGACACTTGCCGAACTTTCTTGGGTAGTTCATTACGGCAAGCCAGTTGAGTGTGAATATTAGAGATGAACCTTTTAGATGGTTGTGCAACTCTGCAAGACCCTTGGATAAAATATATTTCAAATCTTTGTTGGTCGTCAGTATAAATGGCTCCCAATCAAAGTGTACTCTGCTAATATTATCCTTGAAATCTGCTGCAGCCAAGTAGTTGGTTACAAGTATGTCCTCTCCTATATCACGGCTTGCCTCATTCCATCTAAGGTACTCTTCATATCTGCAATATGGCATTCCTCCGTCAATAACAAGCATCTTACTTGTAAGGCTTGACAACAGGTTGAACACATTTTGAACTCCCTCTGGATTCTGACTATTAGCATACAGAACACCATTATGTGACCATCTGTCATTTGTTATGTCAAAGAGCGAATCCAACTGATTTTCGGAATACCGATGATAATTGTTGGTAAATAGTTTGTTGAATGTATCTCTGTCTATAACCTCGCAGTTTTTTGCATTCTCATTCACATTATTTAAAGCATTAAGCAAGTCATTTACATCTCGCTTTGTGAACATCAAATCTATTACGCTGCGTAGGTTGTCCATTTACTTAGAACTTTGATCTTTTTGATATTCCAAATCAAGTTGATTTATTATGTCTTTAATATCGTTTCTTGAGACTCTTTCCTTCTCATCTGGCGATTTTGACTTAATCAGAGAAGATAGAAGCGTATCCCATTTCTTATCCGATTTAAACATAGCTATACGATACCTGTGTAAATAACTTTTTATAGTTACAGGTGCATAATCAGCACTAGGGAAATATTGTATCAACTCCTCTACGTCAAATCCATCTGTACCACTATAAACATACTTTTTCACAAAATCATCTTCCATTTTGTTTTCAAGTATGTCAACAACACTTTTTACATATTTAAATAGTATGGGTGCTGGTTGTCTGTTCTCTCTATCCTGTTCTTGATTGCCTTTTTGCCTAAAATATAACTTAATTTCATACTCAGATACTTTCTTAAAGTAATCACACAAATTTTGCATCAAATTTCCTTTAGACCTATCAGCCCAATTATACTCTGTTTTATTTATAAAATGCGACAACACTTCATAATTTCTAATTGCCACACAAGATAACATGGTATGCATCTTTTTTGCTTCAGAACAAGATCTCTCTTCCAATCCTCGTTGGCTCAAACAACTCTTCATCAATTTTCTATAAAGAGAGTTGTCGTTAGTTTTTAACTTATTGAAAAGATTTGGATTAATTCTATTATAAGCCCGTTCAACATCAATTATATTAAAGTAGAATGCACCCAAATCAAACACTACTGCTTTATGTAACCTATTATCACTAAAGTCATAACACAAATCTCTTCCTGTTCTATATTTCACATAGCCAAAATCAGTTGTTTCATATAGCCTATGCGTACAAAGAATAAGAAATTCAATAAAGTTAATTTGTTTCTCTTCTGTCCATTCCTCTTTCTCATCTATTATCGCTTTTGCAGCCTCTTTTAGTGCGTCAAAATTTATTTTTATTTTTTCTTTGGACTGATTTTTGTCCTTTGGAATAAACTTATATTCATCTGTATTAATAAAACAACCGCCAACAAGAACCTGATAATTATTAATCTTATCTGTGATTTCCTCAATTCTTATCTCATCATCTGGGTGACTTTTCTTGTGCCCTTCTGATTGCAAAACTGCATCCTCATCAATTTTATCTGTCAACTCATCGTAATACTCATAAAGCTTAAACGAATAGAATGTTGAGATAAAAAAAACTAGCATCCTATCATCTACACCGCTTTTACGTCGTCTTATATAGTCCACTACTGTATAAACATCTGCTAGGGAAATATTATACGATGTGTTCCTCACATTTAATATCTCCTTAAAAGGTTCAATAATATCATTTTCATCGGTAAACAAACTATGGTATCGGTCAAACAATTGCTGTATTACAACCTTATTAATAAGAGCCGCATCCCTTACTTGTTCAATATTTCTAACAATAGTTAAATCCTCTGCTGGGATATTATTATTTACCCACGTAGAATAAAAATATTTCAAGAAAATAATCTTATTATCTTTTTTTTGATTCTCATCAGTAATATCTGGCATTCCCACCATCATTGCCAATAAATGGCGCAATTCACGCAAATTGCGAGGCACTATTGGACTGACAACTCCCTTTGAATGATAGAACAAAAAACGACACTTCTCAAATATTAGTGTAGTTACCGCATATTTAACAGAGATTGGAGAACCGTCACCTATAAGAGATTTCTGTTCTTTTTCATGATTTGGAAAATACTCTATCAAAGAGTCAGCATACACCTCAAAGGTTGGCATAAAGATACGATGCTCTATTGGTATCAGTTTGAGTAGATATCTTACTGCCATATCTGAAATTTCTGGAAGAGTAATGCCTTTATCACCAAATTTCCTTAACGGTTCGTATGTTTTTGCACTATTGTTCTCTATAACTTTTTGGAGTTGCTCCATCTTTACCGCCATAAGTACTATTATATTCTTGTACATAAAGTACTTACGTATCTCTTCCACCATTTGATACGCATATGTAGTTTGCAAATCAATATCGTCTATCTGCAACACTAATATGTTCTTTTCAAAGAATTTGAGATAATTATCAGCAAGATTTTCTATCCTCTTTTTCAGATTAGAGACAGATGCCATTCCAGCAAGTTGAGAAATATCATCATTCTCACATTTAAGCAAATCAGGATTGCTGATATATTTGAGGCATTCCTTAACATCTTGGAATGCATTTAGGAGATTTTGTTTCTTTGATTCGTATTCTCTTTCATCAGCATTATATGGTTGTTTATCTAACTTCTTGACCTCTTTTTTAAACTCCTCAAACATAACACCTATCACTACTTGCATTAGATTTGTGTTATCATTAAATGTGGTTGGGTCTATTATTTGTAGTTTTAGGAATGTTTTTCCCCTTTTATCATCATTGTATTCCTCAAGCATTCCTGCAACAGATTCCATACAGGATGTCTTTCCTGTTCCTCTGTCACCTATAAATGCAAATACATTGTTAAATTCTGATGAATTGGCTGATAGGAATGAGCCTATCTCACTCAAAGCCTTATTGTATTGGTCTTTGAATAGGGATGTGTTGATATCGGCATAGCTCTCATGAACTATTCCGGTCTCTTCTCCTTTGTAAAATTTAATTGGTTCTGCCATAATATGGTTGTTTTTCTTTTTTGCTTAATTAATCACAAGATCCTTCACTTCGCTCAGACTGTTTACAGACCGTCAGGTAATGACGGGATAGACGCTCAGAATGACGTAGATACAATTGCTCACAATCTTTCAAAGCAGATGCGGCACAAGCCACAGTTAGCCTGAATGTGATGCATCGGACATACCTTTCTGTGTGAACGGTATATCCTAACTATGTGTCTTGATTGCTATTAGCCGCCCCTCTGTGTGGAAGTTTGGGTTGTGATTGTTTTTCATAATAATAATAATTAAGTTTTTAAGTATTTTGTTTGTTTTGTTTGTCTTTTATTGTTCCATGTGTTAAAGTATGTTAAATATTCTTAAAATACCACATTTTTGTAGCGGATAAGGCTACATTTTGCCTTGCGGTTGAAATTTGGGTGTACTTCACCCTTGTTGTAAACAACTGCAAATGAAGCATTTACAATAAACACTTCTACTACACACTATAAATCGTGTGCAATATACTAAAAATTTAAGTTTTCTACAAATTTGTAGCGGGCTAGGCAACAAAATCTCGCTACTTTGTACGGTATGCTATTTATACCCTATTTTTCGTCTGGGATTAGGTAATGGAGCTTCTTTTTGTAGTTTTGCCAACGACTGGTTTATAAGTTCCTGCTGAACTCTGGTATCCTCATTTATGTAGTTGTAATCTGTAAAGATATCCTCAAGGTCTTGTTTAAGGTCTTCAAACTCTGCTTTTGTTACATAATTTCTAGATTGGGTATAAATATGGCGTACCGCTACAAAGGTGCGCATAATGGCTATGTTAACCTCTATAGCTGTCTTACTACGAACTTTTGAGAAATAAACTGATTATCAAAAGTTTATATTTTATTAACATTTAG
>JAKSNZ010000031.1 GCA_024405855.1 Paludibacteraceae bacterium | reverse complement strand
AATCCTTATCCACTTGTACTGCCTCTGTCAGTGACGTAACTCTTTCCTTAATGCCTATGGCAAAAGCAAATATCACTGCAAACGATGCAAAAATTATTATTAATGTCCTTTTCATAAAAGTTCTAGTGTTTTGGAGTTCTAGTGTTTTGGAGTTCTGGAGTTTTGGAGTTCTGGAGTCTTTTCACTCCTTTACTCCTTAACTCCTTAACTTATATATGTGTTCTACGTTTTTTGGTATCTCTTCTTTATAGTGTGTTACAAATATTATTGACTTGTCAGGCTGCAACAGGAATTGGTTTATAAGATTAAGACAAACCATTTTATGAGCAAAATCAACTCCATGGAACGGCTCGTCAAGTATAAGCAAATCAGGGTTCTTAACCATTGCCCGTGCAAACAATAACAAGCGTTGCTCTCCGCTTGAAACTTTAAGAAATCCCTTATTTTTAATGTGTGCTATACCAAGATACTCCATTAACTCATCTGCGTATGCAATCTGCTCATCTGATGGCTTTTTGTATAGCCCAACACTGTCAAAAAAACCTGATTCAACAACACTGTGACAAGGTACGTTCTCCAAATAATACAGGTGCATCTCTGACGATGTAAACCCTATATGACGCTTAATGTCCCAAATGCTCTCCCCTGTTCCACGCTTACGGTCAAAAAGGGTGAGTGGTTTGCTGTATGCCTGTGGGTTATCTGCAAAAATATAACTTAACAATGTTGACTTTCCGCTACCGTTAGGTCCAAGCAGAGCCCATTTCTCACCTTTTTTTATAGTCCAATTCAAACCTTTTTGATAAATTATACTGCCGTAGTTTATATCAAGATTCTCCATCTTTACAGCAATATTGAAATCTGCCGGTTTAGGAGTGAGTGTCTTGAAATTAAATTTGGTTACGACTGGAGCCTCCTCTTTTATGCCCAACTTATCAAATTCACATTTTAGACCTGTAAACCTGCTCTTAAGTTTATCAAGCCACAGCACATTTGTTGTAATTTTAGGTATATCCCTTACTGTAGGCACAAGGAACATCAGTTGCACCCCATCTTTACGCAGGCTTTCAAACACCCCGTCAAGCAGCGTTCTTGACTCCACATCCAAGCCAATGAAAGGGTTGTCAAAAATTAGCATTCTTGGTTTTTCAAGCATGGCTTTGGCTATGAGCAGACGTCTGAGTTGTCCGCTTGACAATGTTATGAGTCTATGTTCAAGAAGCGGCGTAATGTTCAGCAAATCAATAACATGCTGTGCATATTCTGTATCAGGTAAAAGTTCACGCACCGTTGGATACCAATCTATTTCCATAGATGAGAACCGCTGCTGGTAGTAGGCATCGCGGAAGGAACCCATAGTATAGGCAGCCTCAAACCCAACTATCTTTATAAACTGTGACGGATATACATAATCATTGGTTTTGGCACGCTCTGCCGCCATAAAGTCATATACTATATCACCGCTCTTTATGCCAAATCCGCCTTTAATTATCTGAGCCAAAAGAGTTTTGCCGCTGCCGTTCACTCCATATACAGTCCAGCACTCACCCTCATTTACGGTAAGGGTCACAGGACTCTTAAATTCCACATCGGGGATTCTTGGAAAAACATTATCTAATTTAAGAAACTGCATAGAGGGTATAAAGGTACAAACTTTTTTTTGTTAAGTTGTAAAAAAAACATAACTTAGCGGAAATTTATTTCAAATGAAAAACATTAAACTCATAAAATCAAACCTAACGGCACCAGCCATTATTTCTGGGTGTATGCGTATATCGTCAAAAAGCATTCAGGAAATTTCTGAATTCATTATGTTCTGCGTTGAAAACGGAGTCACATATTTTGACCACGCTGACATATATGGTGGCGGAGAATGCGAGAGAAAGTTTGGAGAGGCTTTGAAAAACCTTTCTGTCAAGCGTGACACCATTTTTTTGCAGTCAAAATGCTCCATTGTGCCTGGCGTTATGTACAATATGTCAAAACAGTATATTCTTGATGCTGTTGACGGCATATTACGCCGTCTTAGGTGTGATTATCTTGACTCTCTCCTACTTCACCGCCCCGATGCCTTAGTTGAGCCGGAAGAGGTGGCGGAAGCGTTTGACATATTGAAAGCCACGGGCAAGGTTCGTCATTTCGGGGTTTCCAATCATAGCCCTATGCAAATGGAACTTTTGAAAAAATATGTGACTGTTCCGTTGGAATTCAATCAGTTGCAACTGAGTTTGCCTTCAAGCAACCTTATCGCTAATGGTATGGAGGTAAATATGGAAACTGCTGGCTCACTTGACCGTAACGGCAGCGTTCTTGACTATTGCCGTCTTAATGACATAACCATTCAGGCGTGGTCTCCACTACAATACGGCTTTTTTGAAGGTCCGTTTGTTGGGAATTATGAAAAGTTCCCAGAACTCAACGCTGAACTTGAAAAACTTGCCTCAAAATATTCTGTAACCCCTACTGGCATAGCCACAGCGTGGATATTAAGACACCCTGCTAATATGCAGGTTATTGCAGGCACCACATCAATAGACCGTATGCGTGAGATTATTAACAGTGCCGATATAACCATCACACGTGAAGAGTGGTACTCCCTATACTTAAAGGCAGGACACATACTACCGTAAAACAATGTCACGCTGGTACAACTCAAATCCCGGAGGTTCATTGCACTCAGTCTATGTGGTGGAGATTGAGAATGTGTATATAATGTAATAGCAGACAATTCTGTCTTTTTATATGAAACTGCTATGATTTGGCAGTTAAAAACATTATCTTTGCCTATTATTTGAAAATATTACCAGATAATATGGCTAAACAATCATCTGCTCAATTATTCCGTTCGTATGTGTGGTTGGTAGATACCATCTATAGTGCAGGACATATAACACGTGCGGAGATTAACCGCAAGTGGGCTCAGAATTACTCACTCAATAGTCTTCATGAGAGTGCCATTCCTGAACGCACATTCCATAACTGGATATGGGCTATTCAAGATTTATTTCAAATCAACATCGAGTGCAGCCGCAAACTTGGTGGAGCATACTACATTGAGGATGCGGAAGATTTGGAACGCGGTGGTGTTCGTCAATGGCTCATCAACACCTTTGCTGTAAACAACCTCATAAACGAGAGCCATCACCTTAAACGCCAAATTTTATTTGAGAAGATACCATCTGGTCAGCGTTTTCTTACACCTATTATTGAGGCAATGCGTGATAAAATGCAGCTGAAGATGACTTACCACGGCTACCACAAGAACCATTCCTCTACTTTTATGGTCAAGCCATATTGCGTAAAAGTGTATCGTCAGCGTTGGTATATGCTGGCACAGTCAGAGAAACCGGATATGATTGTTTATGCTCTTGACCGAATTGAGAATCTTGAGACAACCGACATTCCATATAAGATGCCTGTTGATTTCAACCCTGAAGAATACTTCTATTCCATTGTTGGTGTCAGCGATGCCCATAAGAAACCTAAGTTTGTCACCATCCGTGTTAACAGTTGGCAAGCAAATTATTTCCGCTCATTACCCCTGCACCACTCACAGGAAGAGACAAAGTGCACAGATGAATATTCCATCTTTAAATATTATCTTGTTCCCAACTACGAGTTCAAGCAAGAACTCCGCTCCCACGGCTCTGCCGTGCAAGTACTTGAGCCACAGAAATTGGTGGATGAAATGAAAATGGAGAGTGAGAAGTTAATGGAACTTTATGACAATATAATATAAGATAATATAATATAAGATATCATTATGAAAAAAGAGGAAGTTGAAGCTGAGTATGTAAGGGTATACAAACCACTTGTCAAAAAATTTTGTGACGAAGTAAGTGCTATTGCTGACCAATATCAGCCTGAAAAAGGTAAAAACCTTGCACCTGCACCATTTTTGCCAATTATCGGCAATGGGTATTATGATGCCCAAATACGTGTCGCCATCTATGGTATGGAGACATATTGTTGGCATGATTTGTATAGATTTGTCAAAAAATTCGATAAGGATAATACCCAATCGTTAGCAGAAGTGAAAGCATATACAGATGGCATAGAAGGTGATAATGGCACATACAAGAAAAGATTTCAGAATCATCATGGAGTTATGTACGAAAATAAATCTTCTTATGGATTTTGGAAGTTTGTATATAGTGCGTTAGCATGCATTTATGGCATTACGGACGACAAGATTCGGAATAAACAAGAGTTGCTTCGTTCTTTTATTTGGGGGAATGTCAATGCCTATGAGAAATATGAGGCATCATGGAAAAAAAAGGTTAAATATAGTCCAAATAAGAAGACTGATTGGCAGAAAGTGTTTGATGCCAGTCAGTGTTTCAATTCCGCACAACTTCTTTTCCCATATACAAAACCCCATATTGTGGTGGTTTTCTATCGTGGAATGACGAGAAAATGGCTGACGGGGAAAGAAGGCAAATGGGAGGAAAACGAACTTCGGAAGATTGATTGGTCTGACTTCTTTGTCAATAATCCAAAATTGACAGACGAGCAACAAAAAACACTAAAAAAATACATTCGGTGTTATTATTTATCCGACACACATACAGTTGTTTTTAAACTGATGCACCCACAAGGTATGCTTCATCATGGTAAAGGAATCAAAGTTGCCATTTGGAAAGCCGCCATCAATTACGCCATTCAGAAAATAATGAAAGATAATAACATTTCATCTGCTCACTGAAACAATTTGGCAGTAACGTGTAATAGTTTTGTAGCGTGATTCCATAATGGAGTCACGCTATATTGTTTAACTATAAATTATAATTATCATGGCACTTTGGAAAATTAGTGTGAAACGCAAAGTCAACAAGGTTGGCTTGCGACTTGAAGAGGGAATGTCAGTTGAGTTTGTAACTTCTTCGACATTAAACCCATTATCTCAATCTAAGAACATTTCTCAAATCAGACAGTTGTTTGAAAGCAAGTATGGCATAGACCCAGAGCATTATGTGAATACGGGTTACATGGAGAGTGAAAGATTATGATAAAAGAGCTACTTTTTGCCCATCGTAAGCAAGATATATGGGAAAAAATTTCCTCCGAGTTGAGATGGACCGAAGAAATGCTTACCCATTATGCCGACAAGGTCAATTGGAAGAATATTTCATCCAACGAGAAAGTCATATGGACAGAGTCGCTTATACACAAATTCGCTAACAGACTTGACTGGAATGAACTGTCAAAAAATAAAGCTACCGCATTGGCTTGTCCGAATCTAGTCTGTGTATTTGCCTTGAATTGGCATTGGAACGAAAAAACTAAGCATATAGACTGGACTCCGGAGTTTGTGGAGGAGATGAAGGAGTACTTGAATTGGGAATGGCTGTTTAAAGCAGCCTCTTATGAGGAATTAGAATACCTCTTGAAAAACTATTTCAAGTTCATTTCTCGTGTTAAATAGCGTGAGGGCGAAGCCCAAGCACGCGACAGCGTACCGTGCGAAGCATAAAGGAAAACAGGTACCTCCAAAACAAACGAAGGACTACTTTAGGAGCGTAGCGACAGAGGGCTTTAGCCCGAACGCTGTGCGCGGGGTTTGGGGTGTCCCCAATAAAAAAAGGAACTGGGTACCTCAAAGCAAAAAAGGCTTCCTTTCGGGAAGCCTTTGCTTTGAGGTACCTAGCAGATTCGAACCGCTGTACACGGTTTTGCAGACCGTTGCCTAACCACTCGGCCAAGGTACCATTGCCTTAATTGCGGTGCAAAGATAGTGAAATATTCTTTATTAATCACAAAAATTATGAAAATTTTTATGGACATTAAGAAAAAAAGAGTAAATTTGCACCTCATAAAGTTTTTGAAAAAATTATATAAACATAAAGTTATGGCTAAGAAAGAGAATTTCAATGAGCAGGAGCAGAACTTGGAGAATTTCCAAAATGCACTTACAACCACAGAGTCATTTATTGAGAAAAACCAAAAGGTATTGACAATAATACTTGGGGTTATTGTAGTTATAATTGCAGCATGGCTGCTATTTCAAAACCTTTATCTGACTCCCAAAAACGCAGAGGCAGATGAGTTGATGGCAAAAGGTCAGGAGTATTTTGCAGCAGGCAATTATGACGCCGCACTTAACGGAGACACTATTGACTTTAATGGTTTTGTTGATTTGTATGACAACTACGGCATTACAAAAAGCGGTAAACTTGCCGCCGCATACGCAGGTCTTTCATATTATAAGACAGGCGATTATGACAATGCCATAACATATCTTAAGAAATACAGCGGTAAGGATGCCGTACTTAAGTACACAGTTCTTGGCACCATTGGAGACTGCTACGCACAAAAAGGTGAGGCAGAAGAGGCTGTAGAGTATTTCCTTAAGGCAGCAAAAAGTGACAATCTGCTTATTAAACCTGTATATACGGTTAAGGCAGGAATTGCTTATGAAAGCCTTGGCAAGTATGACAAAGCACTTGAATTATACAACGATGTAAAGACCAACGCAACATCAGCACAGCGTGGAATACCTGAAGTTGATGACATTGACAAGTATATTACATCAGCTACTCTTAAGAGCAATGTCAAGTAAGCTGCACAATCTTTCAACTTATGACCCCAATGCCCTACCTCAAAAAGAAGTAGTGGCAAAGCAGAAGTATGGAATAGTGGTTTCTGATTGGAATTCCAGCATCACGTACAAACTGCTTGACGGTGCAGTTGATAAATTGACAGAACTTGGAGCAAAAGAAATTGAAATAATCCATGTTCCCGGTGCATTTGAGCTGACATACGGAGCAAAGACACTGGAAGAGAAAGGCGGATTCAACGCCATAATAGTAATAGGCTGTGTAATACAAGGAGACACCCCACATTTTGATTATGTATGTGGAGGCGTAACTCAAGGCATTACAACACTTAATGCAACCAAAGGCTATTGTCCTGTCATATTCAGTGTGCTTACAGTAAATACAATGGAGCAGGCAGAAGACAGAGCTGGAGGCAAATTAGGCAACAAAGGCGTAGAAGGTGCAGTAACTGCCATAAGGACAGCGAATTTTGACATAACAAAAGAAGAAATAAAAAATAAGAAATAGATGCATTTCTTATTTCTTCTTTCTCCTTTCTCCTTTAATTATGCGGTAATGGCTCAGTTGCCAAGAGAGAAACGGATATGCTCTACCAACTGAAGTACATTGGTAGGGTAAATTGATATAATGCGGTAATGGCTCAGTTGGTAGAGCATTGGCTTCCCAAGCCGAGGGTCGCGGGTTCGAGTCCCGTTTACCGCTCAAAATAAGAAAGGGTGAGTCTGAGACTCACCCTTTCTATTTCTCTTCTAATGTTAGAAATTACTTTGCAGCAGCAATAGATTTCTTACGGAACTCTTTGAAAAGTTTCTCAAGTTCAAGAGATGCTTTACGAGCACGGCTACCTGCAGCCTTGTTACCTTTTTCTACTTGAGAAGCAGCGTTCTCTGCAAAAAATTGCAATTTCTCGTTAATTTCAGCGAATAGCTTGTCCATAATTAAAACGTTTTAAATTGATAATAAGATTAATTTTGTGAAATTCACAATTGCAAAGTTAAACATTTTTTCTAATTAAACAAAACAATTTGAAAAAATTATTGTTTAAAGTTAAATTTTTGAACCGTTTCTTACCAAAACAGCGTTCTTATGAGCGGAAAGATACTCATTTTCAGCCATAATTTCAATTGTTCCGCCTAAATTCTCCAATCCTTTTTTTGTAATTTCCTGAAAAGTTATCTTCTTAATGAAACTGTCCATATTAACTCCGCTATACGCCTTAGCATAACCGCTTGTAGGCAATGTGTGGTTAGTACCCGATGCATAATCACCTGCACTCTCTGGAGTATAGTATCCAAGAAAAACAGAACCTGCATTCACAACCTTTGAAGCCAAATCCGCGTAATTTCTGCATGAGATTATCAAGTGTTCAGGTGCGTAAGCGTTACACATATCAATGGCATCGTCAAGAGTGTCAAGAACAAAAATCCTGCTATTTGAAAGTGACTGTGCTATAAACTCTCTTCTTGAAGATTCACTACATTGTTTTTCAGCCTCCTGCATAACTGCCGATGCAAACTTGGCATCGGTGGTGAAAACCATAGACTGACTTGTAGTTCCATGCTCCGCCTGTGAAAGCATATCAGCGGCAACTATGTCTGCCCTTTGGGAATCATCAGCTATTATGGCTATCTCTGAAGGACCCGCAGGCATATCTATTGCCACATCCTTAACACTGACAATCTGCTTGGCAGTGGTTACAAACGGATTTCCAGGACCAAAAATCTTATAAACCTTTGGCACACTTTCTGTTCCGTATGCCATTGCCGCTATTGCCTGTACCCCACCTGTTTTGTATATTTGAGTTACACCAGCCTCACTTGCAGCAAACAGAATGGCAGGATTAACCTTACCCTCTGCACTTGGAGGCGTGCAAAGCACTATTTCTGAGCAACCTGCAATTTTTGCAGGAACAGCAAGCATAAGTACAGTTGAAAACAGAGGGGCTGTGCCTCCTGGAATATACAGACCCACCTTCTCTATTGCAACCGCCTTTTGCCAACACTTTACGCCCTCCGTAGTTTCCACTACAGGCAGGTCTCCCAACTGTGCACTGTGAAACTTTGATATATTACTGATTGCGGTTCTTATAGCACTCTTCAAGTCAGCGGAAACAACGCTGCAAGCCTCAGCAATTTCAGCATCGGAGACTTTAAGAGAGTCAAGGTCAGCCTTGTCAAACTGCTTCTCATACTTGCGTATAGCGGCATCGCCGTTCTGACGGACATCATCAAGAACGCTCTGTACCGTGCTTATAATAGCGGAATTATCAGCCACCGGACGGCTTAACAACTCAGCCCAATTCTTCTTGTCAGGATTGATATATATCTTCATTTAAAGAATAGTTAATAGTGAATAAATGAGAAATGAGAAAGGAGAAAGGAGAAATATTAATTCCTAATTTCTAATTTCTAATTCCTAATTCCTAATTATATTATCATCTTTTCAATAGGAACAATCAAAATGCCCTCAGCACCTATCAACTTCAACTTTGAAATAACTTGCCAGAAAGTTTTTTCCTCTATAACGGAATGCATTGCAGACCAACCTTCAGTGGCAAGAGGAATTATACTTGGAGATTTCATGCCTGGCAAGAGCTCACACGCATCCTTGATTTTATCGTTAGGGATATTCAGAATTATATATTTCTTATTCTCTGCATTCTTGTACGCATTGAAACGGAACAGGAGTTCATTAAGTATATACCTCTTCTTATCTCCCATATTCTTATTGCCAATCATAAGGGCTTCTGACTGAAGCACAACCTCAACCTCTTTCAGATTATTGCTTACAAGCGTGCTGCCTGAACTTACAATATCAAATATGCAGTCAGCCAAGCCGATGCCGGGAGCAATCTCAACAGAGCCTGTAATTACATGAATTTCAGCCTTAATGCCATGCTCATCAAGAAACTTGTTAAGGATATTAGGATAAGATGTGGCAATCTTTTTACCTTGAAACCATTCCAATCCGTTGTATTCCTCCGCTTTTGGAATGGCAAGAGAAAGACGGCACTTTGAGAAATTAAGTCTTTGAACTATCTCTGCGTCTTCTCCACGCTCTACAAATTCATTTTCTCCCACCACACCTACGTCAGCAATACCTGTAGCAACCGCTTGAGGTATATCATCGTCACGCAAAAACAATACCTCAACAGGAAAATTAGGAGATTGCATAAGCAGCAGACGCTTGCTGGTTTCAATCTTGATGCTTGATTCTTCAAACATCTTCATAGTCTCTTCATGTAGCCTTCCTTTGGCTTGTACGGCAATTCTTAACATAATTGTATAAATTTTCAGTACAAAGGTACAACAAAAATTAAAAAGTTCACATATTCTCAATAAAAATTACTATTTTTGCACCTTATTAGATATTGGGTAAAAATATCATTTAGATTTTATGAATATGATTGTTCAAAAATTTGGAGGAACATCTGTAGGTTCCGCCGCCAGAATGAAAGACGTTGCCAAGCTGATAAATGACGGCAAAAAGAAGATTGTTGTACTGTCAGCAATGTCAGGCACAACAAACACACTTGTTGAAATAGCGGATTATCTGTACAAGAAAAATCCTGTCAGTGCCAATGAGGTTATCAACACACTTGAGCATAAGTACGCCGATGTAATTGACGGGCTGTACAATTCAGCAGAGTACAAACAGAAGGCTACCGATGCCGTAAAAGTGCATTTTGACACATTAAGAAATCTGAGCAAAAACAATTTCTTTACCGTTTTTGAAGAGAAGATTGTGCTTTCTCAAGGAGAGCAGATGTCAACCGCCATGATGAATCTGTATCTACAGGAATCAGGAGTAAAGTCAAACCTACTACCTGCCCTTGACTACATGCGTATTGACAAAAATGAGGAGCCTGACACCGCTTACATTCGTGAGCATATCCATAAGGAACTTGAAAAAGTTCCTGCCGATACGGTAATTTACATAACCCAAGGTTATATATGCCGCAACGCATACAATGAGATAGACAATTTGAAACGTGGCGGCAGTGACTACTCCGCATCACTGATTGGTGCCGCTATTGAAGCATCGGAGATTCAAATTTGGACAGACATTGACGGAATGCACAACAATGACCCAAGATTTGTTGAAGGAACAAGCCCTGTATCTACCTTACACTTTGAAGAGGCGGCTGAGTTGGCATATTTTGGAGCAAAGATACTCCACCCTACCTGCATTCTGCCAGCAAAACTTGGAAACATACCTGTAAGGTTACTTAACACCATGGACCCGTCCGCTCCAGGAACTCTTATTTCAAACAAAATAACACAACACAAGATAGAGGCTGTTGCGGCAAAGGACAACATTACTGCCATAAAAATAAAATCGGGCAGAATGCTGCTTGCATACGGATTCCTTAGAAAAGTGTTTGACTGCTTTGAGGCATACAAAACATCAATTGACATGATTACCACAAGTGAAGTTGGTGTATCAGTTACAATTGACAACACCAAACACTTGGACGACATAGTAAATGAGCTAAAGAAGTTTGGTACGGTGACCATTGAAAACAACATGGTGATTATTTGTGTTGTAGGCGATATGAACTGTGCAAACGTAGGATTTCAGGCAAAAATTGTAAACGCCCTTAAAGATATACCTGTAAGAATGATTTCTTACGGAGGCAGCAACTACAATGTGTCATTCCTTGTAGGTGCGTCAGACAAAAAACGTGCATTGGAGGCATTAAGCAGGGATTTGTTTTAATGATAGACATTAAGAAAACAGGCAGCATCAACACTCCGTTCTACTTTTATGACATGGAGTTGCTTGACCGCACCTTGCAGGCAATAAAGGAAGAAACTGTAAAATATGGATTTACAGAGCATTACGCAATAAAGGCAAATGCAAATCCAACTATCCTTAAAACCATTGCAAGTTACGGTTTTGGAGCAGACTGCGTAAGCGGAGGTGAGATTATTGCCGCCGTAAATGCAGGTTTTGAGCCAAGCAAAATAGTGTTTGCCGGTGTTGGAAAGGCTGATTGGGAGATAGAGACAGCCATTGACAATAACATTTTCTGTTTTAACATTGAGTCTCTGCCTGAAGTTGAGGTCATAGACCAAATTGCAGGCAAAAAAGGCAAAACAGTTAATGTTGAAATCCGTGTAAATCCAAATGTTGATGCTCATACCCACGCAAAAATAACAACGGGGCTTAATGAGAACAAATTTGGAATAAACCTGCCTCAACTGCCGTCAGTCATTGAGCAAATAAAAAGCAAACCTAATCTTAATCTTATAGGGCTGCATTTTCATATAGGCTCACAAATAACTGACTTAAAGGCATTTGAGAATTTGTGCAGTGTTGTGGCTGAATTACTTAATGAGTTGGAGGCAAAAGGAATATCATTCTCTAACATAAATTTTGGAGGCGGTTTGGGTGTTGACTATCAATACCCCGATACCAACCCTATACCTGCATTCAAAGAGTATTTTGCACTGTTCAATGCAAAATCAGACTTATTAAAAGGCAAGAGCATTCACTTTGAACTTGGCAGGGCGGTTGTTGCCCAATGCGGAACGCTTATAAGCCGTGTGCTTTATGTTAAGGAGGGGGAAGTCAAGAAGTTTGCAATTTTAGACGCAGGGTTCACAGACCTTATACGCCCTGCAATGTATGACGCCTACCACCATATTGAAAACCTGTCAAGTAACGGCAAGCAGGAAGTTTATGATGTTGTAGGTCCTATTTGTGAATCGTCCGATGTATTTGGAAAAGATAGAACACTCAGTGCAGTACAAAGAGGTGATTTGATTGCAATACGCACGGCAGGGGCATACGGAGAGGTTATGGCATCAGAGTATAATTTAAGAAAATTACCAACCGCTGTATTCAGCAACAGATTATGATAAACATTGACTGTCAACATATTATAGAAGGTATGACTTGGTGGCAACTGCTTATTGCAGGCTTGCTGGCACTTGCTTTCCTAGTGCAGATGTTTTGGTGGCTCAGATATTTTACAGGAATTTTCCGCTATAACAGGCGTTTCAATAAAAACAGAGTGAAATTCAATTATGAGTTTCCTCCTGTAAGCGTAATAATTTGTGCAAAAGATGAGGAGCATAATTTGAGAAACAATCTGCCCGTAATTATGAACCAACTTTACCCTGAATATGAGGTTATTGTGGTTAATGACGCATCGTATGACAATACAGAGGAGCTGCTGGCGGAAATGAAGTTGAAATACCCTAACCTTAAAAGCACTTACGTGCCGGAGAAGGCAAAGTTTATTGACTCAAAGAAGTTTGCACTTTCACTTGGAATTAAGGCTGCACAAAATGAAATTCTTGTATTTACTGATGCAGACTGCACTCCTGCAAGTAATGATTGGCTTGGGAATATTGTCCGCAACTTTGATGACGGCACCGATATTGTAATTGGTTATGGTGCATACGCAAAAAAACCTACTCTGCTTAATATGTTTCAGGTGTTTGACACCATGTTCATTGGTATGCAGTACCTTAACTACTCTTTAGCAGGCAAGACATATATGGGAGTTGGCAGAAACATGGCATACAGAAAAAGCATGTTTATAAAGTCAAAAGGATTCACCTCCCATCTTAATCTGCAATCAGGTGATGATGACCTATTTATAAATGAAGTTGCAACATCAGACAACACCAAAATTGAAATCCAGCCTGTAAGTCAGACAATATCTGAACCAAAATCTACGTTTAATATGTGGATGAGACAAAAAAGGAGACATTTGTCAACATCGGGGCACTATAAGGCAAGTACTAAATTTATGATAGGTACGGAATTGGCGTTCAGAACCATCTTCTATGTTACATTCATATTGTCATTTGTATTTGGGAATTGCTTGATTTGGGCATTGGCTTTGCTTTTGTTCCTAATCAGATATCTGACTCAGTATATTATCATTAACAAAACGGCAACACAACTGTCTGAAAGACACTATTATTTTGGCATCGTGGCAATGGACACACTTATTCCGTGCATAAATTTATGTGTATCGCTGAAGAATTTGTTAAGCCACGGCTCATCATATAAATGGAAATGAGAAAACTGCTGGCAATATTGACTATTTTGATGCTCACTCTTACGGCAACAGCCAAAAAGAATGAGTACAAGGCCATTATGAAAAGCGGCGATAACAACCTGAAATATGAATACGCCATAACCTGTTTCAATAACAAGCAGTATAAAAAGACAATAGAGTTGCTTGAGGACATTCAACAATATTTCAGGGGTACTGAAACGGCACAAAGCATTACCTATTACCTTGCTCAAAGTTATATAAAGAGAAAGGATTATGAGAGTGCCATACACTATCTTGAATCTTATATTGCAACCTATCTTAGAGGAGATTATTTAGAGGAATGCAACTATATGCTGGCATATTGTCATTATAAGATGTCGCCTGAGTATGAACTTGACCAAACGTCAACATACGCAGCCATAGAGCAACTTGAAAAGTGTCTGATTCTTTTCCCTTACAATGAAAAGGCTGCCGATGCCAAGACAATGCTTGCAGAAATGAAAGACAAACTTGCCCAGCGTGAACTTTCCAATGCAACCCTCTATTATAATTTGGGAATGTACATGGGCAATAACTATAGGGCTGCCGTTGTAACGGCAACAAACGCAATGAATGACTATCCTGACTGCAAATATATTGAGCAGTTTGCATATATTATTGTAAAATCAAAATATAAGGAGACAATAAACTCAGCCGCCACAAAACTTTATGACAGAAGTGAGGATGCCGCAGATGAATGCTACTACTTTCTGAATGAATACCCCGATACAAAACATCGGAAGGAAGTTGAGAAAATGGCGGAACATTTATTAAGAATCAAACAATCAAACATAAAATAAAATTTAACTGAAATGGATTACAAGAAATCAAACGCTCCAACGTCAACAATCACAAGAGACGTTAACAACTTAGTTGAGAACACAGGAAATGTGTATGAAACAGTAAGCATTATTTCAAAACGTGCAAACCAAATTTCCGTTGAGATAAGAGACGAACTGAAACGCAAACTTGAAGAGTTCTCTCAGTCAACCGTTGACAATTTGGATGAGGTATTTGAGAATCGTGAGCAGATTGAAATCTCAAAATACTATGAGAGATTGCCAAAGCCAACACTTTTGGCAACACAGGAGTATGTTGAAGACAAGACATATTTCCGTAACCCTGCTAAAATAAAATAAGGTAGGTGTTTGAAGGAAAACATATAGTATTAGGCGTAACCGGAGGCATTGCCGCATACAAATCAGCATACCTTGTCAGAGACCTTATCCGCTGTGGTGCAGAAGTTAAGGTTGTAATGACAGAAAATGCAAAAAGATTTGTAACTCCGCTTACATTCTCCACTCTGTCAGGAAATCCTGTATATACAGAATTTTTCAATCCTGAAAATGGAGAGTGGCACTCCCATGTAAAACTTGGAGTGTGGGCAGACCTGTTTTTAGTGGCTCCAGCCACAGCAAACACGCTTGCAAAAATGGCAAACGGAATTGCTGACAATCTGCTTACCACCACATTCCTGTCAGCAAGATGCAAGACCATTGTAGTTCCTGCAATGGATTTGGACATGTATGCAAACACGGCTACACAAGAAAACCTTGCAACCCTGAAAAAAAGAGGGGTTATAATTATGGAGCCTGAAAGCGGTGTCCTTGCAAGCGGTCTTGAGGGAAAAGGAAGAATGCCTGAACCTGATACCATTTGCAAGTTTGTTGACAATTGGTTTAACGCAGAAAGAACATTGAACGGCAAAAGAGTGCTTATTACCGCAGGTCCTACATTTGAAAACATTGACCCTGTGCGTTTCATAGGCAACCACTCTACCGGCAAAATGGGATATGCCATTGCTGATGAGTGTGCAAATCGTGGAGCAGAAGTTACAATAGTTTCTGGACCTGTAAGCATAACACCTTCAAACTCAAGTGTAAAAGTAATTAATGTAACATCCGCATCTCAAATGTGTGACGCTGCAATCAAAAACTTTTCACAATCAGACATAACCATATTAAGTGCCGCTGTTGCTGATTTTACTCCAAAGGTAGCCGCTGATAAAAAAATAAAGAGGGAAAAGGATAATCTTACTCTTGAACTTACACCTACCACTGACATTGCAGCAAAACTTGGCGGCTTGAAAAAAACCGCTCAAGTTCTTGTAGGATTTGCATTGGAGACTGACAATGAGGAATTTAATGCAAAAGACAAACTGAAACGCAAGAACTTTGACTTCATTGTGCTTAATTCACTTAAAAATGCAGGCACATGCTTTGGTTCTGACAATAATCAGATTAAGATAATAGACAACACAGGAACTGTTACAGATTATCAGTTTAAGCCAAAGAGTGAAGTTGCAAAAGACATTGTTGACAATATAGAGAAATGGGTAAAATAAAATTCATATTGACACTGTTTGTTCTGACTCTCCCATTTTATATGGGAGCGCAGGAGTTGAACTGCTCCGTAACCGTTAACTCTGACCAAGTGCCAGGTTCAAACAAAAGCATGTTCGAGGCTCTTCAAAAAGCCGTCTACGAATTTATGAACGATAGACAATTCACTGAATATCAATATGATACAAAAGAGAAAATTGACTGTTCACTATTTATCTTAGTAAACAAGTATGACAACAACATGTTTTCTGCTGAGCTACAGGTTCAAGCCACACGCCCTGTGTATGGTTCAAACTATAAGACACCTATTTTCTCATACTATGACAAGGCTTTTAACTTCTCATATTCTGAAGGTGACCAAATGTCATTTGACATAACATCATTTGGAAACAATCTTACTGAAGTCTTGGCATTTTACGCATATATGATAATAGGTACTGACTGCGATACATTTTCAAAGTTTGGAGGCACACAATTCTTCCATCAGGCAGAAACCATTGTAAATCAAGCACAAAGCACCAATGAAACAGGTTGGAAGGCATTTGAAGACAACAAAAACAGATATGCGTTAATCAACACTATGTTAGATGAGATTAACAGACCTTTCCGTGAGTTCTGCTACACATATCACAGAGTTGCACTTGATAACATGTATAAGTCCGCCGATAAAAGCCGTGCACAAATAGTTGAAGGATTACCTGCTCTAAAGGAGTGCTACAAGGCAAGACCTTCAATGATTATAATAAATGAGTTTGTTGAGGCAAAACTTGATGAAATTGTAAGCATAATGGAAAGAGGTTCAAAGGAGGAACGCAAAACCGCATACGATGTGTTAATATACATTGAACCTACTGAACAAGAGAGGCTTGAACCTATTAAGTGACAATGTTGAAACATCTTCACATAGAGAACTATGTTCTTATCAAGAATCTTGATTTGGACTTTTCATCCGGATTCTCTGTAGTTACAGGACAGACAGGTGCCGGCAAATCCATTATGCTTGGAGCATTGGGGCTTGCACTTGGTGCAAAAGCAGATTCAAAATCAATTTTCCAAGATGAAAAAAAGTGCATAATTGAGGTTACCTTTGATATAGCCGGCTACAGACTTGAGCAATTCTTCAATGAAAATGACCTTGACTACTCTGATGAGTGCATAATCAGAAGAGAACTGCTTGACAACGGCAAATCTCGCTCTTTCCTAAATGACACACCTGTGCTTGTAGGAGTGCTTAAGCAACTCGGACAAAAGTTTATAGACATACATTCACAACACAGTTCGCTACTTCTTGAATCCAACGCATTTCAACTGAGCGTGCTTGACATTGTTGCAAAAAACGGTGAGCTGCTTGAAGACTACAAGTCAAAATACAGCAGTTACATTGAAGTTTCAAAGTCACTTGAAGAGGAGAGAAACGCCGCCACACAGGCAAAGGAGAACGCTGACTACATTGAATTTCAGCATAGGCAGTTAAAGGAATGTAACCTTAAACATGGTGAATTACAGTCACTTGAAGACAACATCAATACACTTGAACACATTTCTGATGTAAAAGAGGGTTTGTCCACCGCCATTAACGCTCTAAACGCCGATGAAGGTATAATTTCAAATTTATACCGCCTGAAATCAGCACTTGATGACATTTCGGCCTACGGAAGCGGATATGAATCGCTGTCAAACCGTGTGGAATCGTGTCTTATTGAGTTAAAGGATGTTTGTGATGATATTGAGCATAAGAATGAAGACGTGAATCTTGACCCTTCTGAATTGGAAACAATGCATGAAAGGGTCAGTCAGATATACACACTGCTTCAAAAACACAAGGTAAGGACTGAAGATGAACTTATTGAAATAATGGACTCACTCTCTCTTCAACTTGGCAGGCTTGAAAGTTATGATGAGATTATTGACAATCTGAGCAGGGAGAAGGAGTCATTATATAAAGACTTGACAGAATTGTCTTCCACCCTATCAGAACGCAGGTCAAGCGTTATTAAAGGCATTGAGAACAGCATTGAATCCAGACTTAAATTTTTGGGCATGCCCGATTCAAAATTTGTCATCAACCTTTCTAAAAGTGCTGATATAACACCAACCGGCTCTGACATTGTCCAATTCCTTTTCTCCTCAAACAAAACACAGCCTATGCCGATACAAAATTGTGCATCGGGCGGTGAAATTTCAAGGGTAATGCTATGTATTAAGGCACTTGTTGCAGAAGGAAGCAACCTGCCTACCCTTATTTTTGATGAGATTGACACCGGTATCTCAGGCAATATTGCCGCACAAATGGGAACAATACTGAAGGAGATGTCAAAAACAATGCAGATTATCTGCATTACTCACCTGCCACAAGTGGCTGCAAAGGGAGAGTACCACTTCTCTGTTTATAAGGACAACAAAACCAACCCTGTTCAGACATACGTCAAACTGCTTGACAAAAGTGAAAGGATTGGTGAAATTGCAAGTATGCTTAGCGGCGACAACATTACTGATGCTGCAATCGCTAATGCAAAAGAGCTGTTGTCAGTTGACAGTTGACAATTGACAGTTGACAGTGATAATTGTCCACTGTCCACTCTCCACTGTCCACTAGTATTGCTCTTCCTTGTTAGGAAAATCTACAGACTTTACGTCCTTTATGTATTGCTGAATGGCATTTGTGGCAACCTCGCCTATATTTGCATATTTACGCAGGAACTTTGGTGAAAATCCTTGGTTTATGCCTAACATATCGTGGAATACAAGAACCTGTCCGTCAACACCGCTGCCCGCACCTATTCCAATTACAGGAATTGTAAGACTTTCAGCAACTTTCTGAGCAAGCACGGCTGGTATTTTTTCCAATACCAATGCACAGCAACCAGCCTGTTCCAACAGATGAGCGTCACTTATAAGTTTCTCTGCCTCAGCATCTTCCTTGGCTCTAACTGAATAGCCACCGTACTTGTTTATAGACTGTGGCATAAGCCCCAAATGTCCTACAACAGGAATGCCGGCATTTATAATTTTGCGTATATCCTCTATAAGTTCCTCTCCACCCTCTATCTTTACACTGTCTGCACCTGTGTTCTTAATCATCTTAATTGCATATTCAAGGCTCTTTTCAGGATTGCCGGAGCAAGTTCCAAAAGGCATATCCACCGATACAAACGCACGTTTTACCCCACGCACCACATTTTTGGCAAGAAATATCATTTCATCAACGGTAATAGGCAGTGTAGATGAATTTCCACAAATCACATTTGAAGCGGAATCGCCCACAAGTATCATGTCGCAACCTGCTCCATCCACTATTTTTGCCATTGAATAATCGTATGCGGTAAGCATACTTATTTTCTCTCCCCTCTTCTTCATATCCAGAAGAGTGTTTACTGTAACCTTGCTTTGGAAATCTGATTGATGAACTGACATAATAGTTGAAAGTTGACAGTTGAAAGTTGACAGTGAATAGCCAATTCTCAACTTATAATTTAGAAATAATTTGCAAATTTACATATAAAATATGTAAGTTTAATAAAAATTTGTAACTTTGTAGATATTTAAAAGTTTATTTTCACTTTCAACTGTCAACTTTCAACTGTCAACTATTTATGGATATTGATAAAGTTCTTGAATCTTACGATGATGATGAAGCCATAAA
>JAKSNZ010000030.1 GCA_024405855.1 Paludibacteraceae bacterium | reverse complement strand
TCTTCCTGAACTGTTTGGAGTTGACGGTATATGGGTGGCAGTTGACTTTGCAGACATGTTTGCTCTGATGTTATCTATAGGTCTGCTTTTAGGCTACAGAAAAAGATACGGATATTAACCCATAAAATCAACTAAGACCCCACAAACGTGAGGTCTTAGTCTCAAAACAGTCTTCAAATTCATCTACTCTTCCAGTAACGGAGCGGCTTTTTTGTATTCACGCTCTGCAAGCTGACGGTCAAACATGTAAAGTCCGCTGCGGCTGTCTGCCAATAGCTCAATGGTGGCAATCAAATCCCTTGCATTTGCCTCCTCCTCTATTTGCTCATCAATGAACCATTGCAGACGGCTCAAAGTCTCATTATCACCTTGCTCCCTTGCCATTTTAACAATATTGTTAATTAAGGCCGTCACCTCTTGCTCATGTTTCAATGTCTCCTTGAACATTTGAATTGGAGCATCCCACTCTGTCGGAACTCCTTTAATCGGCTCCAAAATAACCTGAGCATCCATATCACTTAAATACTTCTGGAAAATTCTGGCATGATCCTGCTCCTCTAACCACTGTACCCAAAACCAGTTTGAAATCCCTTTTAATGCTTTGCGCTCTGCATCAAGTGACATAGCAAGGTAAAGATATGCAGACCATAATTCAGCGTTGATCTGACTGTTTATTGCTCTTTGTAAATTCTTAGTAATCATAGTTGTAAATTTTTAATTGTTATAAATTTGTTTTCCATAGTCCGTGCAAGTTACAATACTCATATACGGCAACAGGTTTGTCATCACATTTGCAGAAGAAAGCAACGGCATCCTTTGCATTATCAAGGTATTTGACTTTGCCTCCGTTCTTTGTTTGCAAATAAATAAAGAGAATCCTGTGTTCGGGTGTCATAGGATGAGGCTGAGAACCAACCTTCACTCTTAATGTACCGTCTGTAAGACTATCAACCACAGGTAGGTGCTTTTCCACAGTGCCGTCTGTAGTGTTTGGCACCAACTCTTGCATCTTCTCTCCGCAGCATACCATATCAACGCCGCTGTCAACTTCCTTTACTACAACATTTCCGCAATGTCTACAGTAATAAAATTTTTTCTCCATAACTTAAAAATTTAATTGTTAATAGAATTTTTATCAAGACCCCGATGTCTTGTTGATGCAAAGATAGAGCAAGAAAAAATGGTTTTACTATTGATTTTAATAATATTTTTCAATACTTATTATTGATTTTGTCAATAATTATGACTACTTTTGCACTTATGAAAACAATAACGCTATGGAATTAAGGCAGTTAAATTATTTTGTAACCCTTGCTGACACCCTGAATTTTTCTGATGCGGCAACAAAACTTTTCATAACACAGGGTACACTTTCACAGCAGATAAAGCAGTTGGAAGCAGAAGTAGGCACATCGTTGTTCTTCAGAACATCACACAGCGTTGAACTTACAGAAGCAGGTAAAGAGTTGCTCCCATTGGCTCAAAAAACAGTTGAATCATCAACTGAGTGCAGCATAAAAATGAAAGAACTTACAAAAGAGGTGACCGGAACACTTTTCATTGGAGTTACACATTCCTTCAGTGAACTCATAATAAAGACACTTAATATATATGTAAAACAGTTTCCACAAGTTAAACTGAATATTCATTATGGTACAGCATCGGAGTTATACGAAATGCTTTTGGAACATAAGTTGGACATAATCCTCGCATTCAAGCCTGCGGTAATGTATGAGGATGTAGAGTCAGAATTGCTGTTTTCATGTGAATTAGGAGCGGTTATGAACAAAAACAATCCACTTGCAAAAAAGGATAAACTCACACTGGAGGACTTGGGGAAATGCAAAGTTATCTTACCAGGAAGCGGACTCCAGTCAAGAAAGGCATTTGAAAGATTTGTTGATGTTGATACAAGCCACCTTAATATATGTGTTGAAGCCAACGATATCAACATAATACTAAAAGCGTTAGTAGATACAAATATGGTGTCAATACTTTCAACATTGGCTGTACACTTACGCCCATCCCTTACCGCTCTCCCAATTGAAGGCATAAAACGTGTCATGAATGGTTGTGTACACTACCTTAAACACACCTATAAAAAGCGTGCTACGGTTGAATTCATAAAAATCCTACATGAAAACGCTGCTATTGGAAGACTGATGATGGATTAACTATTGCTCCAGACATTCCAAACGGAACTCCTTACCATCCCAAACTCCGTAAGAGAATTTGTCTATCCAGTCTCCTAAATATACAACACGTTTTTTGTCCCGAAGCATAAGGTCAAGCATCACGTGTCGATGCCCGAATATGAAGAAATCTATTGAAGAATCCTGTTTTAGAGTATCTTTTGCAAACTGCACAAGATACTCATTCTCCTCTCCCAAATATTGTGCACTCTCCTGAGTATGCTTTGTAAGACGGTTGCTCTTTGACCACCTGAATCCAAAAGCCATAGAAATGGAAGGATGAATTAGAGAATATAACCATTGGATGGCTTTATTGTGAAAAGTCTTTTGCATCAAACGAACAGAAAACGGACGGTAACCAACCATATCGCCGTGACTTAAAAAGAATTTCTTTCCGTCAAACTCCTCAATTGAGTATGCTCCGTAAATCTTCATGCCAATCTCCTTCTCCAAATACCCAAATGTCCACAAATCATGATTTCCTATGAAGAAGTGCAACCTTATTCCGCTATCAGAAAGCTCAGCCATCTTACCTAGCAAACGCACACACCCCTTTGGAACATAATGATTATACTCGTACCAAAAATCAAATATATCACCAAGAAAGTATATATCAGAAGCCTCAGCCTTGATTGAATCAAGGAATTTAACCAATTTTAGTTCCCTCTCCCTATCATTGTAAGCAAATGCCTGACTACCCAAATGAGCATCGGAAATGAAATATCTTTTACACTTAATTGAATTCATAACTACAAAATTAGCAAAATATTAATTAAAAACACCACAAAACATAAAAAAAATGAGTACCTTTACAACTTGTATGATTATTAGTTCAATGGCACAAGGATTTTTGATAGGGCTTTGTACATCAGCCCCAGTAGGACCTATTGCCATACTATGTATCCAACGCACACTACAAAAAGGAAGAATTAACGGATTCTTTTCAGGGTTGGGAGCGGCAAGTTCAGACTTCGTATACGCAATACTTGCTATGTTAGGACTCTCATTTGTTATGGATTTCATTACAACACATGAATTTTGGATACAACTCATAGGCAGCATAGTAATTATGCTATTTGGCGTGTTCATCTTCTTTCAAGACCCAACTAAAAACATAAAAAGAAGAACAAAAAACGCACCGTCAACATACTTTCAAGAGTACATAACGGCATTTGCACTTACAATAACCAACCCGCTGATGATATTCCTTTTCCTTGGACTTTATGCCAGAATGGAATTTCTTGTAAACTCAACAGGTTGGGTTGAAGATATGTTTGGAATGCTTGCAATACTTGCAGGCTCAGCAACATGGTGGTTCACCTTAACATTAATAGCCAGCATCTTTCACAACAAGTTCAACATCCGTGGACTTTGGATATTAAATAAGCTTACCGGCACACTTATATTTGTATTGGCACTTGTCAGCCTTATACTAACCCTTACAGGCAACTCCCTAACCACAAAAATATGATTATAGGACTTCTAATATCAAGTCTGTACACTATATTTGTATTAGCCTGTTTCATAGGTGTTCTCCTACCCCGATGTCAACATAAAGACATAAAGCCACCAAAAAGCGTAAACATAATCATATCAGCCTACAATGAAGAGAGCAGAATACTTCAACTGCTTGAATCATTAAAAACACAAACCTATCAAAACTTCAACACCTACATAATAAATGACGGTTCCACAGACAACACATTGTCAATAATAAATGAGTTTGCAAAAAACAGCCATTCCATCAGCATTTTTACCACTAATCACATAGGCAAGGATACAGCAATAAAGACACTGTTAAATGGTGAAATGGGTATTGAAATTGATGGACTTATCTTAATCACCGATGCAGACTGTACACTTCCACCAACATGGATTGAATCAATACTGAACAAATATCAGGATACAGGAGCGTCAATGCTTATAGGACCAGTAAGAATAGGCCCAAGACACCCGATACAAGCCACAGAATTCCTAAGCATACAAGGCATTACAATAGGCAGTGCAAACATAGGACATCCGTTAATGTGCGGTGGAGCCAACCTTGCTTTTACCGCAGAATCATATAAAAGAGCATCTTCACACATAACAGATAATATGAATGGCACCGATATGTTCCTGCTTGAAGCCATGAAAAAAGAAAAAGAACCTATAGTTGCAGTAAATGACATCAAAGCACAGGTTATGACCGCCGGAGCCGACAGCCTAAAACAATTCCTTAACCAACGTAGTAGATGGGCTGGCAAAGGAGGCAAATACACAGACTTGGAAGTAATGGCGGCAGGTTTGATAACCATAGCAATGCAACTGCTGCTGATTGCATCACTAATACTTGCAATAAACCAACCTATATACCTAAGTTTCTGGCTTACAAAATTAATAATTGACCTGCCTCTATTATTGGCAGTTACCATAAAATACAAACAACAAAAACTTATTCCCTATATTTTGCCGGTATTCATAGCCTACCCTTTCTATGTTCTTATAACCTTAACAAAAAGTCTTACATCCAAATAACATGAAACATCTGCCTTTAATAACCATAGCAATAATTGTTCTGACCGCTTGCCAAAATGGTTCACAAACAAATACATCTGTAACCTGCCCTACAAGCAATGCTGATTCAGTCTTCACATTTGTTAAGTCACAAACTCAATTTGGAGCAAGAGTTCCAAACTCACAAGCACACAATGAGTGTGTGCAATACATAGCAAACACTCTTTCCCGTTATGGAGCAGAAGTTACACTGCAAACAGCAGACCTTACTGCCCATGACGGAAAAACGCTCCATTCCACCAATATAATCGGCTCTTATAACAAGGCAAGCAAGAACCGTATTTTCATTGCCGCCCACTATGACAGCCGCCCATGGAGTGATGAGGAGACATTAAAAGAAAATGCGGCAAAACCGGTGATTGGAGCAAATGACGGAGCAAGCGGCTGCGGAGTAATGCTTGAACTTGCAAGAATACTTCAGAGCGACACCACTAACGTGGGCATTGACCTTATATTCTTTGACTCTGAAGATTACGGAGTCTCCAATGCAGAAAACAGTTTCTGCTTAGGCTCACAATATTGGGCAAAAGAGGCAAAAATAAGCGGTTACACCAGCAGATTTGGCATATTGCTTGATATGGTTGGAGACCCTGATGCAAAGTTCTATAAGGAGCAGGTTTCAACCTACTTTGCAAAAGACATAGTTGACATGGTTTGGAGCAAAGCCTCAAAAGCAGGATATTCAAACCTATTTATAAATGAAGACGGCGGAGCCATAACAGATGACCACTACTATGTAAATCTAATGGCAGGCATACCTTGCATTGACATAATAGACTATGTGCCAGGCAGAGGTTTCCCTGATACCTGGCACACAAACAATGACGTTATTGAAAACATTTCTCCAGCCACATTGCAGGCTGTAACAGATGTTTTACTTAGAGTTATCTACAATAAATAATTTACTGCACATCAACATTAATTGATTTCCAAGAACTCCAAAGCCCAAGAGAATCCTTGGCTCTAACATAAATTATATGAGTGCCTATAGATTGAAAAGCATGCTTGACAGAACTCAACTGTGTTGAAATAATATAAGTTCCTGCCATACCAGCCATACCTGGATTGAGCAAATCATTTTTTACAGATTGATTCTCATATCCCATTTTCATAATAGTAGGTTCACCATCTATTAAATACTCGTATGCAATAACTTCATCCTGTTCAATATCACTTGTCTTGGATGCATCTATTAAGTACTCCATGCCTTGAATATTAGATACAGATATCATAGGAGATGGTGGCTCATTATCACAATCCATAACATTTATAGATGCCTCGCCCCTATCACCATAATAATCAGAAACATAAATTTTAACAGAAAATTTCAAGACCTTATCATTTAAAGTGTTGCTTGACAAAGTGTCCGATATTGTCAGTTTTCTTGATTCCTTATCCAAATTACAAATAACATAATCAAGCGTAGTCCCTTCATTAAACACAGCAAAATCAATATTTATACCTGATTCCTTATAATCATCATCAAAATCAAAAAACAATGTTGACGTTTGCCCGTGTCTCAGTAAAATTGAGATTTCACTCTGCTTCTCATTGCAAAGTCTTGACTGTGAACTGACATACACTTTCGGAACTGAATTATACTGGTGAAATATATCCTTTCTTGTTTCGCAAGAAACAATAAATATTGCACTAATGACAAATAAAACAATTTTTTTCATACTATTATCTCCTTAAAATTTTAACTATTACATTTTCTTCCGTTTCATCGGGAGAAACAGATGATAAGTAAAGCAAGTAACCACCTGCAGGCATCATTGAAAAATCAATATTTGCAACATAATCAGATTCTCCGCTCAACACATTCTGATTAACAACATTTATAACAGAATATGTGAATTTTCCACCAGAATACAACACTTTGACTATACCTCCGTTAGTTATTGTAGGATATACCTCAAATTCATTTATGCCTTTCTGGTTTATAAAAACATTATCTTCAGGCTCAAAATATGACATTGCCATTACATCCCTCACGGATGCTGACTGAATATATATGTTTTCAGCGGTTATTGACGCCTCACAGCCCTTTGAATTTTTTGCAGTCAATCTAATCTTATTTTGACCTGGATTATACAAGTAACAAACAGGATTCTCCTTATAGGATTTTAAACCCTCCACTTCAGAACCTGTATAATATTGCAATTCTAAGTTCCACAAATATGAATCAGCACCTTCTGTCTGATTATTCAACACAAACCTTGTGCCACTTTGAAACCAAAACTTCTCATCTGGATAAGCAAAAATATTTTCTTTATTTTCACCTGTGGTCAAAGAAAATGACGGGGTTATAGTCAGCACTTCAATATCTCTAATTATGGTTGGAGACGCAACATTTATAACAGTATCCAGTCTGAATACCTCTACCTTAAAATCCTTTGTTGAATTATAAATATCACATATCTCATTCATCTCTCCAGAAGTAAACATTGTCAAACTGTCATCATCTACAGACCACACAAACTGAATATGTCCCTTCTCCTCATCAATAGGGTCATACCCGGCAACTGCAACAGTTACTTTTGTGCCGGCACACTCACCATCACCCACTACTAATACGTTATCAGGCGATATTTCTTCTATTACTTTTATAGTTAGTATATTACTTGTATCAGAAACTTGTGTTGAATAATCATCTCCATTCCTTGAAATCACAATTCTTGCCAAATTATATTGACGGTCAACATTGAATGCTCCTTCCGGAAGAGACACACTCTTATTGTCATCACCTGAAACAACTATTTCCTCTCCCAAATTTTGCCACACATCACTTTCATCTTTATAAATATACTTGTATATGTAAACATTTTTATTTACGGCAGACGGCGTTCCATATCCTCCCTTTATAATCTGTCCTTTTATGGCAGGAGATGCGTGATTCTTAACAATGTATGTTGTTCCAGGCAAATATTCCTTTTCAGAAGCAAATGAAATAATATTATTTTCTATTCCTTCAAAATATGTAACCGTTATTTTCACACTATCACTTTCGCATCCTGTCTCTTCACTTATCTTCTTAATGTAAAAAACATCAAATTTACCATTAGAATCCTCATTGGTCAGTATAGTTGAGTTTCCTTCAATAAAATTTTTCCATCCATTATCCTTTCCATCGTTGGATTCTACCTTCATAAAATATAGGCAATTATCAGTATCCTTTACATTTACAGTTATTTCAGGAACTGTACCCTGCTGACATAACAACGAAACTGTACCCTTCTTGTCATCTTTTCCACATATAACAACTGAAGAACTTATACTATCAGTAGAAATATACTCTACTGGGTGAGCATATACATGAACATCTTTATAAAGAGAATCCCTACACCATGATATCACACACCTGTAACCCAAATCATTCCCATTCCAATTCATTGTATATGAAGAAGTTGTGGAAACCAATCTACCAACACTGTCATTTATTAACTCATATATCTTATAGTCAGCTATTTCAGAAAGCCTGTTAATTTGCTCTGTAGTTACATTTTTTGAATTCTTCAACCTGAAACTAATTTTATTTGATTGTAATTCATCTCCTTTGCATAAACGCTGCACTTGAGGAAATGAAAGTGGAGAAAATGCAAAATTATCATCGCTCAACAATGGTGTCGGTATATATGTATAATAATCATCAGCCGATACTGTAATATACCACCTCCCGTTTTCTCCTTCAAAATTATACAATGTGCTGTATTCTGGTGCGGAAAAAGATTTTAACACCACCTTCTGCCTGAACATTGCCTGTTCCTTATTCATAAGAATTGTTGATTTCAACAACAAATCCTTCTTTTCATCCATTACTACGGCATACGCAATATTGTATCTGTTGACAATATATTTTGAATAGTTTTTAGTTGTAAGCATTTCCCATTTCACCCCGTCAAATGACACCTCCCAATAATATTCAGGAGAATATAGTGAAGGTGAATAGTTTCCGCATACAATCTCCTTTCCTGTAAGATGTATGAAATCTCCTTCTCTTGTAAGGGAATCTGACACACATGTCTGTCTTACTAACTTTTCGTTTGCTGACAATTTGGGCAAAGATACCTCTGACACAATTTCAAATTCTATTATATTGCTTGTGATGTCACTGCCCGATGCTATATAATAATCGTATGGAGGGCCATAACGCAAATACGCCAATGAAAAAAATGATTTCTCTTTTGGATTGCTTACTAAATTTATTTTATTCGTATAAAGAGCGGAATGCATTATTTTTATAATTGTATTGGCACCATATCGTATTCCTTGATACTTATTCACATTATCAATATCTCTTAAATGAAATATTCTGCTCATTCTGTTCTCTGTCCTTTTAAACAAATCAAAATCCTCTATGGTATTTTCATCAAAACTAGTCATCTCTGCATTTTGAGAACGTAATAAGATATTGGTTCTTCTTTTGTAACACTCTGTTGAGACATCATATCCTTTCTGAGATAAAAAAACCTTATGTACGGCATTATCGCTTAAAAAATCAAGGTACGGAGAAGTTGTCCCATTACAATCCCTTGAACATGTTGGTCTAGTGAATCCGCAACCTACTTCATGAAATTCTGAGGGTCCAGCCTCAGTTGGAGAAGAAGTGGAACCTATTGATGCTAAGAAAGTTCCGTAGCCATAAAATGCAGAAACACTTGTTCCTGCAACCGTTGTTTTTTTACAAGGCAAGTTTACTGTGTCTGCAATAACAGCAATTACTGCCGCCGGGTCATTATAAACAAGATATTTTGCTCCTGAACCCGTGTCATAATATGGATTTGACGTGCCATTTACATTAATTTGTGATGAACCGTTAACTTGAGCCACCTTAAAGACCAATTGACTAGCAGAAGGATTTTTTGTTATTGAAATTGTATGTGTTTGTATATATCTTTCTGTTTCATTAGGGTCATAATGATAACCGTCATGTTTAGAATAAGGAACAGGTTTGAATGTGTACACTATCTTTAACTTAAAATCATTATTTTTAGTCAAAGACCTTACATCCGCCATCATATCCTCAGAAAAAACATATGTATTATATTGGGATGAATAATTGTTTACTTTTACTACATCTGTTGCACATAATGAGTATGCGGAAACATCAATACGTCCCGATGTTATTGCCAAGGATGTTATTTCTGAATAATTATCATTATTCTTAGAAGAATAATATACATGACGCGTGTATTGAAAATCACTGATAATCCAGTCTGCCCAATAATAATTTAAGGCAAGTCTCCTAAAAAAATTGTGCCAACCTAATGTCAATGAAGTTGACACCTTCAACCTTCCGTCTGTAATGTACTGTTTTTCAATAACTGCATACTCATTTGAGATATATGGCATTTCAGCCATCATATCATTAACATAAGAACCTCCACTACTCAATTGCCCGTTCCAATAATCATAATAGGCAAACATGCACGCTGATATGCATAATAATGACAATGTAAAAATTATTTTTTTCATAGTATTTATTATTTAATGTTATACTTTATACCTAGCGAAAACAATGGATGAAAATAATTGTATCCACCTTTATTGTAAAAGCCCCAATTCCAACCCTCTTGAGCCTGTAACACAAAGGAAAGTTCCGGAATAGCAAAAAATTCCAAATTCAGTCCCAAATCAAGCCCCATTGTGAATCCATCAGACTGACTATTTATATCAGGATTTTTCCAATTATCATAACCTAAATTGACATCCCCAAGCAAATGAAGATAGAACCAAGATGTAGGATGCCATACACTACATAGAACCCCTGGAGCAACCTTCACTCCAAAATATTTTGATTTTTCAAAAGCCCCTTGTTCATAATCAATATTTGTAGCAAATGACCATCTGCGTGCAAAATGATACTGATATAGGATGCCTACATCAAAAGTATTTCCTAACCCTGTACCTGCTCTTACCCCAATAGTATGCATACCCTTAATATGCGATAACGGCGATGCCGCAAACATTTGACCAGGCATAATTGCAGCAACTGAAATAAATAGAATCAATAACCTTTTTTTCATGATGAATAAATTTATAATTTAACTAATAAATTGCACGTGCCTTAAGTATTTCTCTTGATGAAACCGGGAAAGATAAATGCCTACCCCCGTTTTTTTCAAACACTTCAAAATAGAGAATCCGTTTTTTAGGGATTGTAAATTTAGGGAAGAACAAAACTATACTTTCTGACTCTCCTGCCTTTAAAATCATAGGTGACTTTATCTTTGAATAATATGTATATACGGGTTGCAATTCCGTTTCCTGTACTGCAGTGGTTCTTGTATCAGTCTTATCTCTGATATAACCTTTTATAAAATCTATATCATAATCAATTTTTCCATTGTTTGACAAATCAATTCTAAAAGCCAATAAATCATTATAACTATATATGCTTGACATCGCAAATGCCATTTTCAAACCAATCACACCTATGTCGTTAATGAATGGTTTCATTGTTGTCAGTGTTTTTGCAAACTCTTTCATTTGACCTTCATTAACAGAATTGCTTTTAAAAATGGCTTGCGATGACTGAGTTATCTCCTCTTCTGAAGAAAGAATGACTGTCAATTGACCGGGAGACACATCAGGTTTTACAATGAAGGTATATACATAACCTGATTCAGTGACAAAATGAATACAGGTTTGCGGGAAATATGGTTTTACAGCCTTTGCCTTTACTATATTCTCAATTTTATCAGCATAATCAGCAATTATTGATTTTGAAGCAGGAACAATATCTGTGATTTTTTCATCACAAATAAAATGTGTGGTCTTTTCAGAAGAGAAACCTATTGAATCTAATTTATATGACGTGCCTGTCTGTTGCCAAACATACTTTTCAATAACAGGAGCATACATTAGTGCAAACTGATGATATCCTCCGTCTGAAGTGACAACTGACATTGTTGTCTCGTTAAATTCAGGGATTTTTCCTTGAATCCTCAACATCCTATTGGATGATAACATGTTTCCATCAATTTCACCATTGCCGAAATCAACATATTTTATTTCTGAATCAAATTTTAGAATGACACAATTATGTTCATTCAGAAGAATTTTTTCATTGACATTTGCATACGCAACACAACTTGACAATAGTATGAAAACAATAAAACACAAACAAATTTTTAAAATAAAACTTTTCATTTTTTCTTCTTAATAATAATTGAATAATTAGATGAAATGGATATTTTTGCCTCTTTAATAGAACCTTGTACGGCATGTTGAATAGCGTTTGTTACCGATGAAACCGTAGATTTCAGTATTTTACTTTTTGAAGTCAAGTCTATATCTACTGCACCAACAGCATCTGACGCCGCCTTCTTTTTTGTATCGCTTACTATATTCTCAGGTATGTAGATGCCCTCAAAACCATCAGAATCATAAACAGTACCTGGAAATTTGATTATTTTATTTCTATAATTGATATTTTGAATCTGAATATTTCCTCTCCCATTCTTAAAACTCAATTTACCATATACAAAAGTGTTTGGGGGAACTTTTACTCCTCCTGTCTCCAAATCATCCAATAATCTCATTTTTATTATGGTGCCTGAAGTTATATTTTTATAGTCTCCATGGATGACCGCCCTAATATCTGTTTCATTGATATCCGTATTTGACTCCAAACCAAAAAAGCCCCCTTCATTGGAACCAATTGGTTCTGCCTCCTCACTTGTTTCATTTTCATAATTATCTTCCTGTTTATGAGAGAATCTATCATAGCCATAATCTGATAAATCTATTCCCAATTCCTCTTCAAGTTGTTCTCTTTTTTGTTTCATGATTCGATTTTTAACCGCTATTTTTCTTTTAGAATTTTCATTTGCTTCCTCACTAGTACTGCTCGCTCTATTAAAATTTATACTTTGAACAGAAGCACTCTTCCCGCCGGAAGAAGATGAAACCTTTGGAGAACAACCAGAGGAATCTTCACTATTTATGAAAAGATCAAACGAGTTTTTTTGCAAATTTTCTATTCTGTTTATTTCATCCGTTCTTTGCTCCTCACGTCTGACAGCATCAAACCTGTCAGATGCCAAATTTTCTTCTCTGGCAGTAGGTACATTTGAGTTAATCTTCTCATTTGTACCTTGATAACCATCCATAGTATTTGAATTACCATTAAGAATAAAGAAAACCGCCATTACAAGCACAAGAGCAAATAATGAATAGATATGTAATGATTTTTGTTGTCTGCTAATCATGACTGCAAACCATTAGATAATTTAATATATGCATAAATGGTTTGAACTAATAGTATCAACAATCCAATCAAAAACACTATAATCAAAATCATTTTTCTATCATTCTCTTTTACAGAATTGAGTTTGTTGGATATCCGGTTGCATCTATTCATCACCAGATGCTTAAACTTTTTGATATATAAATCCATCTTTCCCATTTATGACTATCTATTTATCACTGAAATATCACTGTTGTCAATTATTTTCCATTTTTCTATAATAAACCCGTGTGGATTTGCGTCTGAACGTGCACATGAAACAAGTTCACACTCCGTTTCAAGATTCCTGTATGTAATGTTTGAAGACCTGACTATTGCTGTCTTGCCATAATACCATGCTCTGAAAGGATATACATTTGTATCAACAACCACACTATCAGTCTTAATCTCACAATTTATACCGGCGGCAATGATTTTATCATAAAATCCGTCCTCCTTAAGATTTTGGTATTTATCATAGGCATCAGCACCTGCTAACGACAATGCCTGAACAACTCTCTCTTCTATTGCTGTTTTATCCGGTGAAATGGTGAAAAAATACTCATGAAAAAGTTTGACATGTGCTCTGGCTTCAGCAGGTCTGTTTTGATTTACATCCTGCTGTAATGCCATAATAAGAGAAGCACCTCCGTCTAACACATAAACCTTTTCCCTTTGTCTTTCAACCAAATTATGAGATGACCAAATAGTGTAAACTGTAACTACAGCACATAATAAGGTAATTGCTATTAAATAAATTCTTACTAGTGAGAATGCAGACTGAATATTTTGCAAAGATTTGAACATACCTACAACATACTTATTATTGAACTACCTGTGTCTCACTTGCTTTTGGTGCTTCATTTCCTGCCTTAAATCCAAATTTTGAAGCAATACTGTTTACGGCATCCGAATCCCCTAATTTGGTGGCGGCAAGTCCGCCTCCGACACTAAATGCAGCGGCAAGTCCACCTGAACCATCTCCTCTGAGAATCCAATTTGCAAAAACAGGAACATGTGAATAGAGCATTATTGCTATTATTCCAAGCAACATACCACATATTTGAATCATTGTTGTACTTGTACTGATTGACATAACAACATCAGCATCACCAGCATGACCTATTATCTCCTTCATTGAATCTGTACCTGGAGCATACAGGCATTCACTTACAATCATTGATTGCACAAAGCCGATTATATTGCAAATAGGGATATAAAGACTTACGTTTATATACTGAGCGACCCACGCTTTGAAATTTCCGTTAAAACCAGGAAATACTGACAAAGCAAGAGCAAAAGGACCTATCAGAACAAGCACTATTTTGGCGGTAAGTACATACACTTTATAAAAATAGACTGTAGCCATTGAGAATATATCAACAACAACACTTCCTAAGTCAACTAAAAATTGGAAGACAGCGTCCGCAATATTTTCACCCGCATTTGAAAGATTCTCTTTTATGTCTCCTATATTCTTACTGATAGTTCTCCACACACTTAACTTCTCTTCCGATTCAGCCCTTTCAGCCTCCGCTTTTGCCTTAATGTCTCTAATCTGTTCCTGAAGTTCAAAATACTCTGAATAGGCATTGCTTACTTTATTTGAAGCAGACTCCTTAACATATTCGGTTGCCGCTTCAACAGGTGCTACAAGAGCATCCAAACACTTGGTGAAACCGCTGAAAAAAATTATTACCAAACCAATGGCAAAAGGGCGTAACATACTATAAAAATCTATTGATTCTCCTTTTGCCCATGATTTCCATAATTTTGAACCTATATACAACATGGCGGCAATACCACAAATCAATTGTGCCGTTGATGATAGGGCGTCAGCATAATCAACCGCTGTTTCATAAACATTGTTCAACCCATTTGTAAGGGCTTCACCTATATTTGATACTATTTGCAATATGTAATCCATTAGAAATTAAATGTTATGGCATTAATACACATATCATTGATTACTGCAACCATACCTTTAGTTGATTTCTTGGATACGGATGTCTCATACACTTTATCAATAGAGGACTCAATGGCAAGCACTTCCTTTTCAATGGTAGAAAGAATCTGTATCCTTTCATAATCTGACATCTTTGCATCTGTTGCCCCGTTTTTTGCAATTGCAATTCCACTTTTAACTCTTTCCAATCCAGCATTGCCAAGTGTTATTATTGATTTTATAATATTCAGTTTTTCATACGTGGAAAGATTATCAAAATCTTTTATTTTTGCTGAATATTTCTCCATTTTATCGGCAATTCTTATCTCTGCCTCAGTAATTTCAACCAACTGTCTGGATGCCTTTATAAACTCACTTACATTCTTCAGATTTTCAATGGTCTGTTGCGATAATTTTAACAGTCCTAATGTGTTTTGGTTATTTTCCGCTATATCAAGACTTTGCGACACCGTCTCTTCCATCTCTTCCAAAAATATTGCCGCTCTTTGAGCCATTGATGTCGGGTCAGTAACTACTGATTGCGGTATCATCACAACTGATGCTGACATTAGCATTATAACACATATACATTTCTTCATAACTCCTCCTTCTTCAATATTTTTATGGCTTCAATAATACTTCCTGTTTCTGATTTTTTCTTTAACAGCAATTCCTTCTCTTTTTTTTCTGTGGTGTAAGCCAAATATTCACTCCTTGAAACCTCAACCGCATATACTGAAGAAAAGTTGCCGTTCAATGTTATAAAAACCTCTTTATATGGCGGCCTTCCTTTGGTTTTTATATCTCTGTTAACAGATAGTGCAATAGCAGTTTCCCTATCATTCAATGCCAACACATTCTTTATATCAGTAAACTTATTGGCATACTTTCTTTGGTCAAGAAGAATTTTACAATCAGCATTGGAAATAATTGTATTCTTTATTATTTCATTACCTATAATATCCTCAACCTCTTGTGTAACCACTATTGCCTCTCCAAAATGTTTTCTTACCGTCTTATACAAATATTTTATGAATTGAGCGGTACCGTTTTTTGAAATTGCTTTCCATGCCTCCTCTATCAAAATCATTTTCCTGTCCATTGCAAGAGAAGGGTGCCTCATTTTGGAAATAAAGGTATCCATAAGAATCAGCGTAACAACGGAAAACAGCGTTTTATGGTCTTTTATGCTGTCAATCTCAAAAACTATGAAACGTTTGTTAAGCAAATCCATATTCTCTTTTGCATTTAGAAGGAAGTGGTACATTCCACCTATGTAATAAGGTGACAAAACCTGCAAAAGATTGTCTATGTCAAAGTGTTGGCGTTGTACACCGTCTTTGTTAAGCTTCTCTTTGAAAGGTCCTGACAAATATTCATAAAAACCATCAAAACTTGCCATTTCACGGGAAGATTCCAGATTTTCAACATAACCATTTATTGCTACCGCCAAATGAGTTTCCTCCGCTTTTGTAATAATTTCACTCTCATTTTTCCACAAACAGAAAACAAGCGATGCCAACTGTTCCCTTTTCTCTACAGTATAAATGCCATCAGAAACATAAAAAGGGTTGAATGAAATAGGGTTATCCTCACTATACTTGAAGTAGACTCCATCTGCACCGGATGTTTGCTCATTTATCAATTCTGCCAACCCCTGATAACTGTCCCCGACATCAACTATTACAATATGAGAACCATTTTTGTAGTAAGTCCGCACCAAGTGATTGGTAAAAAATGATTTTCCTGAACCCGATGGTCCAAGTATAAATTTATTCCTATTATCTATCCAACCCTTTTGTCTTGGATAATCTGAAATATCAATGTTAAGCGGCACTCCAAACATTCTGTCACACAACCTGATTCCAAAACCATTTCCTGTGCTCTGCACATTACCCTCATTATAGATAAAGCAACATGCTTGTTCTAAAAAGGTGAGGAATGTCATCTCTGAAGGGAACTGCGATGCCGCTCCAGGTATTCCTCCCCAGAATATCTGAGGAACAATACCCTCTGTCTTTGAAGCGGTACAATCAAGATTTGCTATTACAGAACCTACATACGAATTTTTTTTCAAAAGATGCAGATAATTGGTGTCCCACAATATCACATTTGCGGCAGCCCTGACTGAACGTCTGCCGTTTATTACACTCTCATTGAGATATTGGTCATTAAATTCCTTGTTTATTGCATTCTCTCTTGAAATTCTTGAAAGAGACATTTGTTCCCTTCCCCTTTTCTCAATTGCATTTATGACAGATTTATGAGGTTCTAAAAAGAAGTACTGGTTATATATATGGTCAAACGGCATTGCAAGTCCAAGAGAATGAGTATAACCTATTGGGAACAATGTACTTTCTGTAGAGAATTTCTCATGTTTTGAACTTGTACTCACTTTTGAAGGCAATTGGTCAAGGTCTGCAATTGAATAGCAACTGACAAACTTATCCCCTATTTTGGTATCAATATCATTGCAAATTATATCACATAGAGCATGTGGCTTTTCCTCTCCTAAATTCAATGTCAAATACTGCTCCAATACCCCAAAGTTATCAGAAGAACCAATAATGTCTTTTTCACTCAAGCGACTGCACACAATGCCACTCTCCTCTAAAATTGCACAAAACTGATTGACACTGTCAAGAAACTTTTTCGTTACAGATTTATCAAAGCGTTCCTCACTAATTATTTTACCAGTACAAAGTGCCGAAAACAAACTGGTTTTGGATATATGCTTGACAGATGATTGTGTAACATAGAGATATGACTTGTGTTGCAGATACCGCCTGAACTTAAAATGAGCGTTAGATTCATCATCAAGAAAACTGTTTTCAGATGTTTTTTCCGCTTCAAAAAACGTACTGAAAAACCAGTCCTGCTTATGCACTATTGTATAATCAGGCAAACACTTCATTGCCCTTACCCAACATTGATGCAAATTGTCAAAGTTTTCCGTGCCTAAAGAATACACTTGTGGCAACTGCAATAAAATGGGAACGGTGACATCAGCCGCTTTACTGATGATACAACCGTTTTCCCAACATAACAGGGGTAGATGAGTCTCAATATTTACAGACTTAATCTCCATTATTCTTGATGATATTATATATTCTTTTATGTACCGCTATCCTATTTGGTGTCGCTCTTTTTGCATACACTTGAACCAAACCTTTTTCACCATATTTATTATTTAGAAAAAAACACACCGATACATTTGATATGAGGCATACAGCGGCTACAATAATAGCAGCCGCCTGATTTACAATAAATGACAGTACGAAGAAGACTACAAAAGCCAACACTACACCTGCCACAGCGTAAATAAAATATTGGGCTCTCAGTCCCTTGACTTCCACAGCCTTACCTACTCCCTTATTTATTGTATAACACACCATACCCCAATTTAGCCTAAGAAAAATGCTCTGATAGCCGTTACCGCCACTACTGCAAATATGCAACTGCCAAACCACGATGCAGCAGTTTTTGTGGTATCGGGACTGCCCGAAGACCACTTCCCATAAACCTTAACAGCCCCAATAAAACCTATTACCGCACATATTACATAGAACAATGTGGTTATAGGTTCAATATAGGACTGAATCTCTGAATTTGCCTTTTCAATGGCACTTACCCCATTGCCTTGAGCCATCATACAAATGGTATTAGCAATAAGAAAAACTGTTGTATAAAACCCTCTTTTCATTTTGTATAATAATTAAAACGGTAAATCCTCATACTCTGTTTCTGAAAATTTTTCATTAATCTCCTTATCCTTATCATCTTGAACAGATGATGAACCGGAGTGATACCTAAACCATAACCAAACGGCTGCGTTGTACAGGACAAACAGCACAAGACATACTGTCACAAAAGTGACTGTATCAATGCTTAAAAAATTAGACATTGCTGTTAACATTAAATATTAAAAGTTTTAACAATTAGGTTTGAGGATAAAAAAACCTTTTCATCAAAACTTTGGCATCGGTAAAAACCTTTGCCTGAACGCTGTGGGGACAGCGATACAAAGTAACGGCGAAATTTTTGATTAAACAATAGCAAATCAAAAGTTTAACCTTTATTAAATTTTGGACAAAAAAATTAAACTAGCAGTTATAGAAACTATAACCACCAGTTTAATTTTTTCAATTATGGCATTAAAAAATGTTAAAAAAAGAAGAGGTAAGCAACAAAAATTGCGGCAATTACACCCATCAAATCTGCAAAAAGTCCGGCGCCGATGGCATATCTTGTCTTTTTTACTCCAACTGAACCAAAATATAGAGCCACTATATAGAAGGTGGTATCGGCTGCTCCTTGGAACAAACAACTAAGTCTGCCGGCAAAGGAATCAGGACCGAATGTCTTCATACACTCAACCATCATAGCCTTGGCACCACTGCCACTAAGAGGCTTCATAAATGCTGTTGGCATGGCATCAACCCACTCTGTACGCTCTGTAAAGAGTCCGCAAAACCAAGCAAGTCCGTCTGTAATGAATCCTAATGCACCAGACGCTCTGAAAACAGCAATACCTACAAGCGTACCAACCATATATGGTATTATCTTTACCGATGTTTCAAAACCGCCTTTGGCACCCTCAATAAAGGCTTCAAACACATTAACTTTCTTTACTAAGGCTCCAGCTATAAAGCCTACCATTATAATAAGGAGTATTCCGTTACTGATTATATTGGTTGCAAGTGTCATGCCCTCACGGCTAAGAGTTGAGAGCCACCAACACATTCCGCCTATCAGGGCTGAAAGTCCGAGAAGCCACCCCATCACTGTCCAATTGAGCAGATTAAGGCGTTGCTTTATTCCTACAAAAATAATGGCTGAAAGTGTGGAGACGTATGTTGATATTAACAGTGGCACAAACACATCAGTAGGATTTGCCGCACCCAAGATGGCTCTTTGGGCAAGTATTGCCACTGGTATTATTGTAAGCCCCGATGTATTCAGAGCAAGGAACATAATCTGTGCGTTTGAAGCCGTATCCTTTTTAGGATTCAAATCCTGCAGGCTCTGCATTGCCTTTAGTCCAAGCGGAGTGGCTGCGTTATCAAGTCCAAGCAGATTTGCACTGAAGTTCATAACCAGCTGACCGCTTGCAGGGTGTCCTTTTGGAATTTCAGGGAATAGTTTTGAAAAAAACGGACCCACAACTCTTGACATCACGTTTATGGCTCCAGCCTTTTCGCCTATATTCATAAGCCCTAACCATAAGGTCATTACACCACATAGCGGAAGTGCTATGTTCATAACAGAAAACTCAGCCATTTCAAACGTTGAGTTAACCATATCGCCAAGTATGGCGGTATTACCCATAAAAATGGCTTGTG
>JAKSNZ010000003.1 GCA_024405855.1 Paludibacteraceae bacterium | reverse complement strand
TCGTCGCTTCGCTCCTCATGAAGATAGGCTGCATTGAAACCAACAATGAAAATATCTTATTTTCATTGTTTAAAAAACATTAACCAAGTTTCCAAAAACAAGTTTTTTGAACCTTGTTTACTGTTTTTTTTAAAAAAATCAATTTTTTCTTTGTTGGTATTGAAATTTGCACTATCTTTGCAGTCGCTTAAAAATGAAATAAACAAAAACAGATACAGCGATGTCAAAAATTTGTCAAATCACCGGAAAGAAAGCCGTTATAGGCAATAACGTATCTCACTCTAAGCGTAGAACAAAACGCAAGTTTGATATTAACTTGTTTACAAGAAAGTTCTATTGGGTTGAGCAGGATCAGTGGATTAGTTTGAATGTATCCGCAAACGGACTACGTATTATTAACAAAATGGGTCTTGACGCAGCCATAAAGCGTGCTGCTGAAAAGGGTTACCTATAAATTTCAGGAGGACCAAGCAATGGCAAAGAAAGCAAAAGGCAATAGGGTTCAAGTTATTCTTGAGTGTACAGAACAAAAGGAGACTGGAGTTCCAGGAACATCACGTTATATTACAACTAAGAACCGTAAGAATACAACAGAGCGTTTGGAGTTGATGAAATACAACCCTAACCTCAAGAGAATGACACTTCATAAGGAAATTAAATAATCTAAGATATGGCAAAGAAAACAGTTGCAACATTGCAAAAGGGCGAAGGACGTGCTTACGCCAAGGTTATTAAGATGGTAAAGTCACCTAAGACAGGTGCCTATATATTTGAAGAGGAGATGGTACTTAACGAGAAGGTTAAGGATTTCCTTGCAAAGTAATATTCCAGGTTTTTTATAAGAATGGTAAAAAAGCAACTATCCCAATTGGGGGTGGTTGTTTTTTATTTGTTTAGTGTTAAAAAAAATAGTAAATTCGCAACGTTAAAATTAATCGTATAACCGTATAACCGCATCACCGAATCGCCGCATCACCAATAGACTATGGGATTTTTCAGTTTTTTTAAGAAAGAGAGCACTGCAGAACAAAAGCAGGAAGAGAAGAAACAGGAGCAACAGACACTTGAGAGTGGTGTTGCAAAGACAAAAGAGAGTGTTTTTACAAAGATTTCAAGGGCTGTTGTAGGCAAGAGCAAGGTAGATGATGAAGTTCTTGACAACCTTGAGGAGGCTCTTGTAACATCTGATGTGGGCGTTGAAACCACATTGCGTATTATAGAACGCATAGAGGCAAGGGTGGCAAAAGACAAGTATGTAAATACAGCGGAACTGAACTCCATACTGTGTGATGAGATAGTGGCTTTGCTTAAGGAAAATGACACTCCTGACTATGCCAATATTGACATTGACACATCTGAAAATCCGTATGTCATTATGGTTGTGGGAGTTAATGGTGTTGGTAAAACCACTACAATAGGCAAACTTGCATATCAGTTCAAGAAGAGCGGTAAAAAGGTGGTTCTTGGTGCCGCCGATACTTTCCGTGCCGCCGCCATTGAGCAACTTGATGAGTGGGGAAACCGTGTAGGGTGTCCTGTAATTAAGCAGAAAATGGGTTCTGACCCTGCATCGGTGGCTTTTGATACGCTGCAAAGTGCAAAGGCACAAAAGGCTGATGTGGTAATTATTGATACGGCAGGCAGGCTTCATAACAAAATCAATCTGATGAATGAACTTACCAAGATTAAGAATGTTATGAAAAAGGTTTGCCCCGATGCTCCAAATGAAATCCTTCTTGTGCTTGATGGTTCAACAGGGCAGAACGCCTTTGAACAGGCAAAACAATTTCAGGCTGCCACACAGATTAACGCCCTTGCCATCACCAAACTTGACGGTACGGCAAAAGGTGGCGTGGTTATAGGAATTTCAGACCAATTCAAGATACCGGTCAAGTACATAGGACTTGGAGAGAAGATAGATGATTTGCAACTGTTTGATAGAGAGGCGTTTGTAAGAACATTATGGTCATAGATTTCATAACATTAGGTTGCTCAAAGAATCTTGTTGACAGCGAGAAACTTATTCGTCAGCTTGTAGAGGCAGGGCATACTGTCTATCATGACAGAGCCAAAATTACAGGCGAGGTGGTCATTATCAATACTTGCGGATTCATTGGCGATGCAAAGGAGCAGAGTATAAACACTATCTTGGAGGTTACGGAGCGTAAGAAAAAAGGTTGGGTTAAACGCATTCTTGTTATGGGTTGCCTGCCTCAACGATACAAAAGACAGTTGAGAAAGGAGATTACTGAAGTTGACAAGTTCTACGGAAAATTTGAATTTGCAAAAATTGTAAGGGATTTGGGAGGGTTGTATCGGCGTTCAATAAGAAATGAAAGATGCCTTACAACTCCTTCATACTATGCGTATCTGAAAATTGCAGAGGGGTGTAACAGGGCTTGCTCATATTGTGCCATTCCGCTAATTACAGGAAAATACAAGAGCCGTCCTATTGAGGAAATTGAAGAAGAGGTAAAATATCTTGTAAGTCAGAAGGTTAAGGAGTTTCAGGTAATAGCGCAGGACCTGACATATTACGGCAGAGACCTTTATGGAGAGCCTAAAATAGCGGAACTTGTAAACCGCCTGGCAAAAATAAAGGGTGTCAAATGGCTTAGGCTTCATTATGCCTATCCAACGCAGTTCCCGTATGACCTGCTTGATGCCATAAGAGATAATAAGAATGTTTGCAAATACTTGGATATTGCCTTACAGCATATTTCAGATAATATGCTACAGAAAATGAGGCGTGGCATTGACAAGGCTGACACATACAGACTTATTAGAGAAATAAGAAAAAAAGTGCCAGGTATATGCTTGCGTACCACTTTTATGGTTGGACATCCGGGTGAGACAGAGGAGGATTTCAAGGAGTTGTGTGATTTTGTGCGAGAAATGAAATTTGACCGTATGGGAGCATTCAAATATAGTGAGGAGGACGGTACGTATGCCGCTGAGAATTATGTTGATTCCATCTCCGATGCTGAAAAACAACATCGTTTGGACACTCTTATGCAAATTCAACAGGAGGTTCAGTTAGAGGTGAACTCAGCAAAGATAGGCACCATTGTCAAGGTCATAGTAGATAGAATTGAAGGTGATTATTACATTGCCAGAACTGAGTTTGACTCACCTGAGGTGGATTTGGAGGTGCTGATACCTGTTTCAGATAAAATGTTGAGAACAGGGTGCTTTTACGATGTTAAAATTATTGGATGTGAAGAATTTGATTTTTATGGCAAAGTGTTATGAATAATAAGGAACTCATAAATGAACTGTCAAAGCGTCTTGATGTAACACAAAAGGTTGCAGGAGATATGCTTGAGGCTGTAACTTCCGTCATTGTAAAAAATGTGGCGGCAGACAATGTAGTGCAACTTCAGGGATTGGGTACATTTGAACTGAGAAAAAAGCAGGACAGAATGCTTGTGCATCCTTCAACAGGAAAACAGATGGTCATACCCCCAAAACTCACCATTGTGTTCAAACCAAGTGAAACATATAAGAACAAGGTTAAGTAATATGGAAAAAATATCAATACAGGAAATATCTGAGATAGTGGCAAGGGAGTCTAAGCAGACTAAAAAGTTCTCAGAACAGTTTGTAAGGGAGTTGGTAGGCGTTATTGCTGAGTATTTGCAAAAAGATGGTATTGCTAAGGTAAAAGGTCTTGGCACATTTAAGGTGATAGCGGTTGAAGAGCGTAAAAGCGTTGATGTGGCATCGGGTAATGAGATTATTCTGCCTGCTCACAATAAGGTTCAATTTACGCCTGAAAGTGCTGTTAAAGAAGAAGTTAACAAGCCTTTTGAACATTTGCAGACCACAGTTTTAGAGAGCCCTATGTCAATTCAGAAAGAGCAGGCTAAAAAACCTGAAGGCACAGAGGTAAAACGCAAAGAGGAAAAACCTAAGGAGAAATTAAACACTAACAGTCAAAAATCGTCTAACAAAAAGGGGTTGATAATAACCTTGATAGTCATTATTAATATAATACTTCTGTGTGTTTTGGCTTATTATGCATATCAGAAGGAAATTATTTCAGTACCTTGGTTAGATAAGGGCAACGATGTTGAAGAGGTGGAGCCTGTAGTTGCAGAGAATCCGCATAGTGACATAATTGCAGTCCCCGATACTGAAATTGTGGCAGAAGACACCACAGTAGTGGCAGAACAACAGGTAGAGGAACCTGCAAAATTTGACATAAATTCTTATAACTATAAGATGGCAATGGATGCTCCTGTAAGAGAGGTTGTTACCGTTATTGACGGCAGCAGACTTACAATGGTGGCATTCAGAGCCTACGGAAGCAAGGATTTTTGGGTATATGTATATGATGCAAACCGTGATGTGCTACGCCGTCCAAGCGATATAGCAAAGGGAATGGAACTTAAGATTGCCGATTTGCCGGCAGAACTTGTTGACCCTAACAATCCTGAGTGTATTGAAAAAGCAAAGGAACTTGCAGAAAAGTATTAAAATATTGCCATTTGGCACAATATTTGTAAATTAAAATAGTTAAATAATTAACTTTCAATTTTCAATTTTCAATTTTCAATTGATATGCAGCCGGTAGACATTAGAGAACTAAATTCACTGATAGAGAAGAAGAGTGAATTTATTGATGTCCTTACAATGGGTATGGACAAAGTTATTGTTGGTCAGAAGCACCTTGTGGAATCATTGCTGATAGGATTGCTCTCTGACGGACACATTTTGCTTGAAGGTGTGCCTGGTTTGGCAAAGACACTTGCCATTAAGACACTTGCACAACTTGTTGACAGTAAGTACAGCCGTATTCAGTTTACTCCTGACCTGCTTCCTGCCGATGTGCTTGGTACACTTATCTATAGTCAGAAAACAGAGGAGTTTGTAGTAAAGAAAGGACCTATATTTGCAAACTTCATTCTTGCCGATGAAATTAACCGTGCCCCTGCCAAAGTGCAGAGTGCGCTTCTTGAGGCAATGCAGGAGCGTCAGGTAACACTTTCTGACACAACTTACAAGTTAGATGCTCCGTTCCTTGTACTTGCAACACAGAACCCAATAGAGCAGGAGGGTACATATCCTCTGCCTGAGGCACAGGTTGACCGTTTTATGTTGAAAGTCATAGTCTCTTATCCTAAACTTGAGGAGGAGCGTTTGATTATTCGTCAGAACATTAGCGGCAAGGCTGCTGAAATAAAGCCTGTACTTAAGCCACAGGAGATTCTTGACGCCCGTGAGGTTGTACGTATGATTTACATTGATGAAAAGATAGAGAAATATATTCTTGACATTGTGTTTGCAACCCGTGACCCTAAGGCTTACGGATTAGACAATCTTGAGGGTATGATTTCATTTGGGGCTTCACCTCGTGCTTCAATTTCACTTGCACAGGCTGCCCGTTCATACGCTTTCATCAAGCATAGAGGCTATGTAATTCCTGAAGATGTACGTGCTGTTTGCCACGATGTGCTTCGTCACCGTATAGGTGTAAGTTATGAGGCTGAGGCAAATAACATGACATCAGAGGAGATTGTGTCAGAGATTTTGAACAAGGTGGAAGTACCTTAATTGGTGAATTGGTGAATCGGTGAACCGTTTAATCGATTAAACGATTCCACGATTAACCGATTAAACATTGTTCTATGGAAACCAGCGAGATACTAAAAAAAGTCCGTCAGGTTGAGATTAAGACCAGAGGTTTGTCCCAAAACATTTTTGCGGGACAGTACCATACTGCCTTTAAGGGGCGTGGTATGGCATTCTCTGAGGTGCGTGAGTATCAGCCTGGAGATGATGTGCGTAGCATTGACTGGAACGTTACCGCCCGATTCAACCGCCCTTACATAAAGGTGTTTGAGGAGGAGCGTGAACTGACCGTTATGTTGCTCATTGATGTATCTGCCAGCGGTGTCTTTGGAACTGAGGTGAATACAAAGCGTCAAGTCATAACTGAAATTGCCGCAACGCTTGCATTTTCCGCTATACAGAATAATGATAAGATAGGTGTAATATTCTTCTCTGACAAGGTGGAGAAGTTTATCGCTCCGCAAAAGGGAAAGAAACACATTCTTTATATAATAAGGGAGTTGCTTGAGTTTAAGCCTGAAAGCAAAAAGACAGATATTTCATGTGTGTTGCAGTACTTTACAAATGCAATAAAGAAGCGTTGTACTGCATTCCTTATATCTGATTTCATTGCTCCTGAGTTTGAAAAATCACTTATGATTGCCGCAAAAAAGCATGATTTGGTTGCACTTCAAGTATATGATGTAAAGGATACAGATATACCTGATGTAGGTCTGTTAAAGGTTGAGGATGCAGAAAACGGTAATGTAATGTATGTTGACACATCAAATCAAAAGGTAAGGGAACTCTATAAACAGAGATGGAACAAACAGCAAGAAACTGTTTCAAAATCGTTTTCAAAAACAGGTGTCGATATGGTAAGTGTTTCCACGTCAGATGATTATGTTAAGGCGTTGATTTCGTTGTTCAGAATGAGAGGATGAAACAAAGGAGACAATGACCTATACATACGTCATCTCGACCAACGGGAGAGATCTTTATTTAGTGTAAGATGCATGAAGATTTTTAGATTTATATTGGTTTTGGCTTTATCGGCTATGGCGTTGGGTGCTAATGCTGACATTAGCGTATATGGCAGGCTTGAACCGTCAAAAATTGTGATTGGTGACCAAGCCGCTCTTAAATATGAACTTACACAGAATAAGGGCGATAAGGTAAGTTGCCCTATGTTTGCCGATACCATTACAGCAGGTGTTGAACTTGTTGAGGCTGTCAAGCCCGATACAATTGACCTCGGAGACGGCAGAATCCAGGTTAATGTGAATTATCTTGTTACCGCTTTTGACAGCGGATTCTATTTTATACCGGCACTTGAGTTTGCATCGGGGAGTGAAACAGTAAAATCAAAACCGTTAGGACTGCTTGTAGACCCTGTACAGGTGGAGGCAGAGGCTGAAATAAAACCTATTAAGGAGATAATGAACGCCCCGTTCTCATGGTCTGAGTTGTTCTATTGGATAGGAATTGTGCTGTTGATATTGGTGATTATTGCAGCGGTGGTTTATGTGCTTATGAAGTATGTGTTCAAGAAGAAGATAGAGATAATCCCACAAAAGGAGGAGCCAAAGATACCTCCATATACCATTGCCATTCAGAAACTTGAAAGCATTAGAGAGGCAAAGGGCTGGCAAAAGGACATTAAGTTGTTCTACACTCAAATTACTGATGTCTTAAGAGAATACATCGATGCCCAATTTGGTATAAACGCAATGGAACTTACTACAGACCAGATACTTGAACTTGTAAAGAAGGATAAGAATTTTGAAGAGGTAAGAACTCTGCTTAAGGATATGCTTGAACTTTCAGACCTTGTTAAGTTTGCAAAGTTTGTACCGCTTGAGGATGAAAACAATTTGTCTATGATTAATGCATTTGCATTTGTTGAAAAGACTAAGCCTCAGCCTGTACCAGAAAATGAGACAAGTGCAGAAGAAGGAAAGGAGGCTGAAAAATGACATTTGCAAGTCCGCTTTGGTTTCTGATGCTTGTGTTGCTCATACCTGCTATTGGCTGGTATGTGTGGAAAGGAAAATCATTTAAGGCAAGTCTTACAATATCATCAGTTGCAGGGTTTGCAAAAGCACCAAAGCAAGTTGCTGTATATCTGAGGCATCTGCCTTTTATCTTGTCAGTTATTGCATACACGGCAATAGTGTTTGCCCTTGCACGTCCGCAGGTAAGTGACCGCTGGAGCAACAAGACAACAGAAGGCATTGATATAATAATGTCTCTTGACATATCTTCAAGTATGCTTGCTGAAGATTTGAAACCTAACAGATTGGAGGCGGCTAAAAAAGTAGCCACGCACTTTATTAATGAACGTGATAATGATAACATAGGTGTGGTTTTGTTTGCAGGGGAGAGTTTTACGCAATGTCCGCTTACAATCAACCATGCTCAACTTATAAATTTGCTGAGTGGTGCAAAGAGCGGTATGATTGAGGACGGAACGGCAATAGGTTCAGGTCTTGCAACAGCAATTAACCGTTTGAAAGACAGTCAGGCAAAATCAAAGGTCATTATTCTGCTTACTGACGGTTCAAATAACCGTGGTGAGATAGCCCCTGTTACGGCAGGAGAGATTGCAAAGACATTCGGCATTAGAATTTATACTATAGGTGTAGGTAAGAGGGGAATGGCTCCATATCCTGTGCAGACTCCGTATGGAGTTCAGTATCAAGATATTGAAGTTGATATTGATGAACCTACACTACAGCAGATTGCCGATGTTACTGGTGGCAAGTATTTTCGTGCCACAGACAATAAGTCACTTGAACAGATTTACAGTGATATTGACACCCTTGAAAAAACCATTATCAATGTAAATGAGTTCAGTCAGAAAGAGGAGATGTTTCATTGGTTTGCACTTCTTGCCGTGCTTTGCATTGCAGCGGAAGTGATATTAAAGAATACGGTATTGAGGTCAATACCTTAAATAAAGATGTTCAGATTCGCACATATAGAACTATTGTATTTGTTATTCCTAATCCCTGTGTTATTAGGAATATTCTACTACGGACTTATACTGAAAAGCAGAAGGCTGAAAAAATTTGGCGATAAGGAACTGCTTAAAGGACTTATGCCTGAGGTCTCTCATTCACGCCCAAGAATCAAGTTCTATTTGTCACTTGTGGCATTGGCTCTTATGATTTTTGTGGCTGCCGGTCCGCAATACGGCACTAAAAAAGAGAAGGTTAAGCATCAAGGCATAGAACTGATGGTTTGTATTGACGTTTCAAACTCAATGCTCTCTGACGATGTAAAGCCTGACCGTATGTCAAGGGCAAAGCAAGTGTTGAGCCGTTTGATTGATAAATTGAGCAATGATAAGGTTGGACTTATTGTTTTTGCCGGCGATGCGTATGTACAGATGCCTATGACCACCGATGTGGGCAGTGCCAAGATGTTCCTTAATTCAATTAATCCAGGTATGGTATCGTTGCAGGGAACAGACATAGCATCAGCAATAAGAATGAGCATGGGCATGTTCTCAGAAAAAGAGAATGTAAGCCGTTCAATAGTAATAATTACCGATGGTGAAGACCATGAAGCGGTGGCTGTAAGTGCGGCAAAAATGGCTTTGGAAGCGGGCGTTACCGTTAATGTAATGGGTTTAGGCACCCCTCAAGGCGGTCCTATTCCTATTAAGGGTACAAATAGTTTCAGAAAAGACCGTGAAGGCAATGTAATTATCACCAAACTTAATGAGCAGATGTGTGCAGACATTGCAACGGCTGGCGGAGGTGCGTATGTCAGGGCGGACAATGCCAACGGAGCGGTTCGTGCATTGGAGAAGGAACTTGACAAACTCTCAAAGAGTGAAATGGAGACAGAGGTCTTTTCAAACTTTAATGAGCAGTATGTGGCATTTGCGTTTATTGCATTGATTCTTGTGCTGGTTGAAATGTGTATGATGGATAAGCGTAATCCGCTGTTAAAAGGTGTAAAATTATTCTGATTATGAGGAAGTTATTATATATTGCGTTTGTTTTGGCTTTTCTGCCCGCATTTGTTATGGCTGAAAATGCAAATCCTGACATCCGTAAAGGTAACAAACTCTATAAAAAGGAGAATTTTGTTGACAGTGAGACCCAATACAGAAAGGCTCTCCAAAAAGACAACAAAAGTGTAGAGAGTTCTTACAATTTGGGTAATGCCCTGTACAGTCAAGGTAAATATAAAGAGTCCGCCGATGCGTTCAAAAATGCGGCATCGCTGACTCAGGATAAGGGGAAACTTGCATCCATATATCATAATATGGGTAATGCCTACTATAAGGCTGAAGATTATGCCCAAAGCATTGATGCCTATAAAAAGTCATTGAAGGTGAATCCTAAGGATGATGAGACAAGGTATAATCTTGCTCTTGCACAGCAGAAAATGCAGGAACAGCAGCAACAGCAACAAAATCAAGACCAAAATCAGCAGCAACAGCAGCAAGAACAACAACAGCAAGAACAACAACAAGATAAACAAGACCAGCAGGAACAGCAACAACAACAGCAGCAACAACAACAAGACCAAAATGAAATGGACAAAGAGACTGCTGAACAGATATTGAACGCATTTAAAGAGCAGGAGGAGGATACTCAAGAGAAGATGCAAATGCAACCTGCCCAACGTTCTTTAGAGAAGGATTGGTAATAGTCAACTTTCAACTAAATATTGATTATGTATAAAAACCTAATAATATTATTAACCTTACTTTCTGCACCACTACTGGCATTGGGGGCGAATGTTGAATTTACGGCAAGTGCACCGTCAGCGGTGGTGGTTGGCAATAGGTTTACCCTGTCATATACTGTAAATCAGGAGTCTAAGGACTTCAGGGCTCCTGAAATGACTGACTTTAATGTTTTGATGGGACCTTCAACATCACACAGTTCAAGTGTCCAAATCATTAATGGCAGTATGACTAAGTCTATGTCCATTACCTATACATACGTGTTGGTTTCAGACAATCCGGGCACATATACATTACCAGGTGCAACAATAGTTGTTAACGGAGAAAAATATACTTCCAATTCACTGACAATTAAGGTGTTGCCTGCTGATAAGGCATCGGAGGCACAACAACAGGGACAGGCATCGCAAGGCGGAGCAACTTTGAATAATGCAGATTCAAAAACTTCAAAGGCTGGCGACAACAATCTGTTCATTCGTCAAATTATCTCAAAGACAAATGTTTATGAGCAGGAGGCGTTCCTTGTTACATATAAACTTTACACAAGGTATAATATTAGGGATATTGCAAATGTAAAATTTCCTGAATACAAAGGGTTTTATGTGCAGGATATTGAGTTGGATGAGAACCGCCAATTTGTGCCTGAGCACTATAACGGAATGAATTACAATGCCATAATTCTGAAACAGGCATTGCTTTATCCGCAACATTCAGGAACTGCTGAAATAGATAAAGGCTCACTTGATGTGGTTATTGTTGAGAGGGTGCAGGGTCGCTCGCAAAGCATATTTGATGGTTTCTTTGACTCATATCAGGATGTAAAGAAATCTCTTACAATACCATCTGCAAAAATTGAGGTTAAGCCGCTTCCAAGTGGGGCGCCAAAAAGTTTCAACGGAGCAGTGGGGCAGTTTGATGTAAAGAGTTCCATAAGCACTCAGAATGTTAAGGCAAACGATGCCGTTACTGTAAAACTTAATATTTCAGGTAACGGAAACTTGAAACTTTTGAAATCGCCTGAAGTTGAGTTCCCTGCAGATTTTGATGTATATGACCCAAAGGTTGAGAATAATGTCAAGGTTACCGCAGGCGGGGCATCGGGTAGTAAGAGTATAGAGTATCTTGCCATTCCAAGATTTGGCGGCGATTTTGAAATAAAGGGAATTGAGTTCTCTTGGTTTGACCCAAAGACGGGTAAATATAAGACCGCTAACACTCCAAATTATAGTGTTAAAGTTGAGGGCGTGGCTGACAATACTCAGGTGGTGGCTTCAAGTGGAGTTTCAAATAAGGAGAGTGTAAGGAATTTGGGAAGTGACATAAGGCATATACATTCAGATAACGCACTGAAAATGAAAGGTGAAGGTTTCTACGGAACAGCAGGTTTTGCCGCCGGTTATCTGATTCCTTTGATAGTTTTTGTTTTGCTGTTGATTATTTTGCAAAAACAGGCTCGTGAGAATGCAAATATCGCCCTTAAGAGGACTAAAAGGGCAAGCAAGGTGGCTGTAAAAAGATTGAAGAGTGCCAATGCCTTTATGAAGAAGAATGACAAGAGCCATTTCTATGAAGAGACTATGAAGGCTCTGTGGGGTTATTTGAGTGACAAACTCTCAATACCGCAAGCAGACCTTACAAAAGATAATGTTAAGGATAATCTCTCTGCAAAAGGTGTTAAGGATGAGGTGATTACTGAGTTTCTTAATACTTTGCAGGATTGTGAGTTCGCCCGTTTCTCATCTGCCAATGATGAAAATCTGTCAATGCAGGCAATTTACGGCAGAGCAACAAAGTTGATAGAAAGTTTGGAGGATAAGTTATAATAATGGTGAATCGTGGAATCGGTGAATCGGTAAACCGAAATTATACATGTCGATTAACCGATTAACCAGTTAACCGATTAAACAATAAAAATATGAATAAACACATAACAATATTACTGATTTCCATTTCTGCTCCGCTTACACTGTTTGGTGCAAGTATGGAGAAGGCAGCCGAGTTATATGCACAAGGTGAGTATGAACTTGCAATAAATGAGTATGAGGCTATTTTGGCATCGGGTAGTGAGAGTGCAACGCTATATTATAATTTGGGAAATTCATATTTCAGGGCTGGACAGAACACAAAGGCTATAATAAATTATGAAAGAGCCTTAAAACTTGACCCTACCGATGCGGACACTCGTCATAATCTTGAATTTGCAAAGGAGAGGACAGTTGATAAGATTGACGCTCCTGAGGTTATGTTCATGGACCGTTGGTGGGCTGATATACGCAATATTGCGTCAGATGACACTTGGGCGTATGCTTCCATTGGTTTGTTTGCTTTATTTATTGCCGCTCTGCTCGGCTATATTTTCTCTCGCAGAGTTGCACTAAGAAAAACTGCGTTTGCAGTATCGGTGGTATCGTTTGTATTTGCTCTTGTTACATATATTTTGGCATATCAGCAGAACAAGATACAAGAGGACAATTCATACGCAATAGTTTTTGCCCCAACCGTTACCATTAAAAGCACTCCCGATACCAGCGGAACAGACCTTTTCATTCTCCATGAAGGAACTAAGGTAAGAATTAATGAATATGTTGGCTCATGGGTTGAAATTTCAACAGAAGACGGAAATAAAGGGTGGATAGACGTTAATTCAATTGAGATAATATAATTATGGAAACAGTGTTGGACATGTTATATTCAATACTTAATACGTTGGAGCAGATTGACCAATCTATACTGCTCTCAGTTAATTCAGCTCATTGTCCGTTTTTTGACAAGTTTATGTTTTGGGTGTCAGATAAGTGGATTTGGATACCTATTTACATTGCAATGATATATGCAATAATAAAGGACAAGCAAAGGGAAACCCTGTTTATTGCAATTGGCATTGTCCTTACTATTTTGCTTTGTGACCAGTTTGCTTCAGGTTTATGCAAGCCGTTATTCCATAGATTCAGACCTTGTCAGGACCCTGTAATAGGTTCAATGGTACATACTGTATGTGGGTTCAAGTGTGATTTGTATGGTTTTATGTCATCGCATGCAGCCAATACTGTGGGGCTTGCAATGTTTACAACACTGCTGTTTAAGAACAGGATTTTTGGTTGTGTCATTTGGTTGTGGGCTTTGCTGAACTGTTATTCAAGAATGTATCTTGGAGTGCATTATTTGGGTGATATTATATGTGGTGCGTTGTTTGGAATGCTTTTTGCTTGGTTGTGCTTCCTGCTATATTCAAAGGTGTTTCTTGCTTATATGCCGCATTTCAGGTACAGCAGGCATAAGAACAACAGTCGTGCCAATGTGGATTTTCCTACATCAGACCTTGTTCCGTTCTTTTGGACATTCTTTGTTACACTATTTGTAATATCCATATTTTCAGCAAGTAACATGTTTTCTTGTTAAATTTTTGAAAAATAATGCTCCGTTTTCTTGCATGAATGGAAAATTATTACTAACTTTATACCACAAGACAATTACTAACAAATCATTATTACAGTTATGATTAAGCAAATAACATTCAATCAGTTGAGAGCAATTAAAGATGCTTTGCCAGATGGCAGTATGCAGACAATTGCAAGTGAACTTGGCATTTCTGCCGATACAGTTAGAAACTATTTTGGCGCTCAAAAGTATGACAACGGCGATGCTTGCGGTATACACCTTGAGGCAGGTCCTGACGGAGGTATGGTTGTTTTTGATGACACCAAAATTTTGGATGCGGCACTTGAAATCCTTTGCTTTGAAGGACTTTTGAAACTTTAATTAAGTTTGTTTGGAATTAAAAGCGGGAACCTCTGTTGTGGAAGTTCCCGTTTTTTTTGTCATTGTCCCATCCATTTGCGGAACCGTCTCATAGCCTCCTCTGTGTTTTCACGGCTATTGAACCCAGTAAAACGGAAAAATCCTTCACCTTTGTGTCCGAATCCGTCTCCTGGTATGCAGACCACTGCCGCATCGTAGAGAAGTTGCTCAAAGAAACGCCATGAGTTCATCTTGTATGGTGTCTTAATCCAAACATTAGGAGAGTTTATGCCTCCGTAGACATCAAGTCCAAGTGCACTCAGTTCATCTCTTATTATTTTTGAATTTTCAAGATAGTAGTCAATAATCTCCTTGTATTGGATTTGCCCCTCTTTTGAGTATATGGCTTCAGCACCACGCTGCACCACGTATGACGTACCGTTGTAGTATGTGGTTATTCGCCTGTTCCACAGTTGGTTAACCCTCAAACATTCACCATACATTGTGTAGCCTATAATTTCTTTAGGCACAATACTGTATGAGCATCTCAAGCCTGTGAATCCTGCCGTCTTTGAAAAACTGCGAATCTCTATGGCACATTTCTTTGCACCTTTTATTTCATAAATGGAGTGGGGTATGTTATCTTCTCTGATATAGGCTGCATACGCTCCATCGTAGATTATAATAGCCTTATTCTCAAGGGCGTAATCAACCCAAATCTTCAGCTGCTCTTTTGTAAGTGCAATGCCTGTAGGGTTGTTTGGGTAACACAGATATATTATATCAACTTTCTCTTTTGGAAGTTGAGGAACCCATCCGTTTGCCTCAGTACAAGGAATATAAACAATGTTACTCCAAATGGCGTCTTCAGTAATGTAACCGGAGCGTCCACCCATAATGGCGGCATTCTCATAAACAGGGTATACAGGGTCTGTAATGGCAATTATATTATCCCTACCAAATATATGTCCTATATTACCCACATCGCTCTTTGAACCGTCACCTATAAACACCTCATCGGGGTCAAGAGACACACCTCTTGATGCGTAGTCATATTTTATAATCTTGTCAATCAAAAACTTGTAGCCAACCTCAGGACCATATCCACGGAAAGTCTTTACATCAGAGAGTTCCTGAACGGCATCCTGCATAGCCTTAATTACGGCATCGGGTAGAGGACGTGAAACATCACCTTGCCCCAAGCGTATAATGTTTGCATTAGGGTGAATTACTTTGTGAGCATTAATCTTCTGTTCAATTTCATTGAACACATAATACTCAGGCAGTTTCAAATAATTTTCATTGACAAGTGCCATAATTTGCAAAAATACTTAATTTTTAATAAATTTGCAAAAAATTACTTTTATTATGAAAGCGTATGTATTTCCGGGGCAAGGTGCCCAATTTCCTGGTATGGGTAAAGAGTTGTACAACTCATCTTCAGTGGCTAAGTCTCTGTTTGACAAGGCTAACGATATATTAGGTTTCTCCATTACAGATATAATGTTTGACGGTTCTGATGATGATTTGCGTCAGACAAAGGTTACTCAACCTGCCGTTTTTCTGCACTCTGTAATATATGCAAAGACTATTGACGGTTTCTGCCCCGATATGACAGCAGGACACTCACTTGGGGAGTTTTCTGCCCTTGTTGCAGCAGGTGCGCTCAGTTTTGAAGATGGTCTTAAACTTGTAAGCAAGCGTGCTATGGCTATGCAGAAGGCTTGTGAAAAGCAGCCTTCAACTATGGCAGCCGTTCTTGGTCTTGAAGATTCTGTGGTAGAGGATATATGTAAAAAGGTGAATGGTGTAATAGTTCCTGCCAATTATAACTGTCCTGGTCAGTTGGTTGTATCGGGTAGTGTGGAGGCTATTGATGCCGCCATTCCTATGTTTGAGCAGGCAGGTGCAAAACGTGCATTGAAACTTGCAGTTGGCGGAGCGTTCCATTCTCCGCTTATGGAGCCTGCAAAAATAGAACTTGCCGCCGCCATAGAGGCTACTCCGTTTAACAAGCCTATTTGTCCTATATATCAGAATGTTACCGCTAAGGCTGAAACAGATGCCGCCATTATAAAGAGCAATCTTGTAAAGCAGCTTACATCGCCTGTGCGTTGGACACAATGCGTTCAGTCAATGATTGCTGACGGTGCCACCTCATTTACAGAAGTTGGTCCCGGTACAGTCCTGAAAGGTCTTGTAAAGAAAATCTCCAAAGCCCAATCCGTAGAAGTTGAACTCTTCAGTGTTGGAGAGGTTAAACCGGAATAAAAATATGTTCATATCATAGTATTACACAATTTGAATATATGATCCAGCCCATATAAAAGAGATTTATTGTCTATCCCCATCCACTTAAATAGTGTGATTATTTTGTTGTATTCATTTGTGATATAACTTGTATCAATATGAGTGGATTTGTGAGTGAAACAAATTGGTTCATGGTGAGCAATTCTGTTTCTTAGATTGTTTACCTTGTCTAATTCGTTAAAAATGTATGTGTTGTTATACTGAAATGTAATGGTTGATTTTGGTTTTTTAGGAAATATTTTTAATAAACATTTTCCGGTTGCTTTGTATTGTCCTTTAGCAAACATATATTTCCAACTGCCAAAATCTAATGATGCCAATAATTTTGAATGACTGTACATATTATTTGTGCATAGCTCCACATAGGCTTTATTTATTTTACATTTTGTTTCTTTGAATCTTATGTCATCAAATATACCTCCGGATTTGATGGAGTCTTTAAGCCATTCTGGACCTAGTTGTTTAGATAAGACACTGTCTATTGCATTTCTTAGTGCCACTTCAAAACAACTGATTATTGTAAACATTTCTTGAGAAATTCTTAAATTGTTTCTATAAAGTGTAAGAGCGGATTTGGTATTATAATTGCTTGCAATTAAATATCTTTGTAATCTATCCTTGGAGAGGATTTTCTCAAAATTTGTAAAATTCATTATTAAATAATTTTGAAAAATAAAAAAATGTTTTTACCTTTGCGTGGTATCCCCGGTAGTCCCTGACAAAAAAGTCAAACTATCGGGTTTCGTTTTTTCTTCTTGCAAAGTTACAATAAAAGACGGACCTTTGCAAATAAAATTTTATGTAAATATCTGAGGTTCAAAAATTTAACTTTTAGTTACAGAAATTGTACCACTCCTTGTAGTTCCCAAATTGAAGTGTGAATCCACAAATACTATAATTTAATGATATAGGATTCTTTGTGTTTTTATTTTTCCGAAAACGGAGAAGAGAACACTGTTGTCCGCAGTTCGGGCACTTAAAAGAAAGGCATCAGAATAAGTTATTCCTGTAATAGAAAGTTGAAAAGCCCTGTATAGGTGATTCCATTATCATCGGTATAGGGCATTATGTCATCTGCTACAATAACCATTTTTCTGAAACTGTCATCTATTTTAAGTAGGGAGCGAAGTTCCTGTTGCTTTTTTTCTTCAGTGTCTAACCGATATGCTGATTGAATATAAATTTTATCAATTCCGTTTGAAGCTATGAAATCAACCTCATATTGGTTTTGTTGCTGTTTGCCGTTAAGCTGCTCCCGTATCTCAACTACGCCAACATCAACGGAATACCCTCTTGATCGTAGTTCTATGTATATTATGTTTTCCATAATATGGTTTATTTCCTGTTGACGGAAATTCAGACGTGCATTTCTAAGTCCTACATCAATGCAGTAATATTTTTTTATCGATTCAAAATATCTTTTTCCTTTTATATTGTACCTTTTTGCACCTTCAAACAGATATGATTCTGTAAGGAATGTAAGGTATGAATCTATAGTGTCACTGCTTATTGATATGTTTTGGACACTTTTAATGGTGTTGCTAATTTTGTTTGGATTGGTTAGTGACCCAATAGCGGAGCATAGCTCATCTGTCAGAGATTCTATTGGAGTATGGCTCTTTAGTTTATGTCTTTCAACAACATCACTTATGTATGTTTTTTCCCAAAGCCTTTTCAGATAATTTATTTTTTGTTCTGCTGTTTTAAGTGTTGTAAGTCCGGGCATTCCGCCAAATGTATAATATTGTTTCCATAATTCAGAGATTGGTTCGGTTTTATCTTGAACATACTCTTTGAATGTTAATGGCCATATTTGAATCTCATCGCCACGCCCTCTGAATATGGTGTTTATGTCAGAACTAAGAAACTTTGAATTGCTGCCTGTTACATATACATCTACATTCTCCTTTGCCGCCAATCCATTTACAATGCGTTCAAAATTCGGAACATCCTGAACCTCATCAAGCATAACATAATACTTTAATTCACTGTTGGTTATGTGAGAGTATAGATATTCTTTCAGCGATGTTGGGTCAAGCATATCAGTCTGGCTGTTGTCATCATCAATGTCAAATGATATGTAGATTATTTGTTCTTCCTTTACACCTTCACTATTTAGAAGATAGTCTGTAAATATATGACTAAGAATCCACGATTTGCCGGAACGTCTTGGTCCGGTGATTATTTTAATAAGACCATTGTGCATTCTGACTTTTAAACGCTCCAAATAAATATCTCTCTTAATGTAATTCATATCTGTATTATTTTTCTGCAAATTTATTGATTTGGTTTTTATTTTCCAAATTTATTTTCGGAATTTAGTGCAAGATTGCACTATTTTTCAAGTGTAGTTGTTTTATTTTCGGAATTTAGTGCAAGATTGCACTAAATTTCAAGTATATCCCTAAGATAAAAGACCTTGTCTTTTATCTTATCAGGCAAGTACTGTTGCTCAACCCAATGGTTTGGGAAATCATGAGGGTATTTGTAGCCTTTGGCATACTCCATATCACGCATAAGGGCTGTGGGGGCGTTGCGCAGGTGAAGCGGAACGGGAAGGTTTCCGCTTTTTCTTACTTCTTCCTGTGCGTTGTTTATAGCCATGTATGCAGAGTTGTCTTTGGCACATTTTGCAAGGTAAATGGTTGTTTCAGAAAGTATTATGCGGCTTTCAGGCCATCCTATCTTATTTACTGCATCAAAACAGGTGTTTGCAAGCAGCAGTGCGTTAGGATTTGCCAAGCCAATGTCCTCACTTGCAAGAATAAGCAGTCGGCGTGCAATGAATTTAGGGTCTTCGCCACCCTCTATCATGCGTGCAAGCCAATATACTGCCGCATCGGGGTCAGAACCACGAACCGATTTGATAAAAGCGGAAATTATGTCATAGTGCATTTCTCCGTTCTTGTCATAGATGGCAGGGTTTTCCTGAAGACGCTCCGATACCATATCGTTGGTTAGGACTATATGGTCCGATTTGTCAACACTGATTATAAGTTCAAGAGCGTTAAGCAGTTTGCGGGCATCGCCGCCGGAGTATTGAAGAAGAGCCTCCGTCTCCTTAAAGTCAACGGTTTTGCCTTCAAAAACCTTGTCCGTTTTTAATGCACGCTCTGCGAGCTCAAGTAAATCAGCCTTTTCTAACGGTTTTAGAGTATAAACGGCACATCTTGAAAGAAGCGGGGTTATAACTTCAAATGACGGGTTTTCAGTGGTGGCGCCTATCAACACCACAATGCCTTTTTCAACCGCCGCAAGAAGTGAATCCTGCTGTGATTTGCTGAATCGGTGAATTTCATCTATAAATAATATAGGTGAAGGAGAGTCAAAAAAACGGTTCTTTTCAGCACGCTCAATAACGTCTCTTACATCCTTTACACTTGACGATACGGCACTAAGGCTGTAAAAGTTACGCCCTGCGGCGTCTGCAACTATCTTTGCAAGGGTGGTTTTTCCTACACCTGGAGGCCCCCATAATATAAAGGAGTGTATGGAGCCGCTTTCTATCATTTTACGTATTACGGCACCGTTTCCCACAAGGTGTTTCTGACCTATGTAGTCTTCAAGTTTTGCTGGTCTCAATCTTTCTGCAAGAGGTTGCATATTTTTTTTTATTATTCAAGCACAAAAATAATAAAATTTATTACCTTTGCAATGATTTTATAACTAATAAAAATGAACAAGTCTATAATTTTGGCAATATTGTTTGCTTTGACAGCCGCTCTGACAGGCTGTAAGTCATCTTGTAACTGCGGTTATGCACAAAATGATGCTCCCCAAACAGAGCAAACAAGTAATTGTTAATAAAATTCTGAACATTTTGTTGCAAAAAAGAGTGAAAAACTGTAATTTTGCAACCGCAATTGAGAGAATTTTTTTTAATAACTTCTAATAATTAAATTTTAAGAACTATGATTAAAGTTGGTATTAACGGTTTTGGCCGTATCGGTCGTTTCGTTTTCCGCGCTGCTCAAAACAGAAATGACATTCAAATTGTAGGTATCAATGACCTTTGTCCAGTTGATTACTTGGCTTATATGCTTAAGTATGACACAATGCACGGTGCATTTGAGGGTACTATTGAGGCTGATGTAGAGAATAGCAAACTTATCGTTAACGGTAAGGCTATCCGCGTTACAGCATGCAAAGACCCTAATGAACTTGCTTGGGATAAAGTAGGTGCTGAGTATGTTGTTGAGTCAACAGGTCTTTTCCTTACAAAAGAGAAAGCTCAGGCTCACATCAACGCTGGTGCTAAATATGTTGTTATGTCTGCTCCATCAAAGGACGATACCCCAATGTTTGTATGCGGTGTAAACTTTGACAAATATGTAAAGGGTACACAGTTTGTATCTAACGCATCTTGCACAACAAACTGCTTGGCTCCTATTGCTAAGGTTCTTAACGATAAGTTTGGTATTGTAAAAGGTCTTATGACAACTGTTCACTCTACAACTGCTACACAAAAGACTGTTGACGGTCCATCTCTAAAGGATTGGCGTGGTGGTCGTGCTGCTTCTGGCAACATTATCCCATCTTCAACAGGTGCTGCTAAGGCTGTAGGTAAAGTTATTCCTGAACTTAACGGTAAACTTACAGGTATGTCAATGCGTGTTCCTACTCTTGATGTATCAGTTGTTGACCTTACATGTAACCTTGCCAAGTCTGCTACATACGAGGAGATTTGTGCTGCTATGAAGGCTGCTTCAGAAGGTGAACTTAAGGGTGTTCTTGGATATACAGAAGATGCAGTTGTATCATCTGACTTCCTTGGCTGCACACTTACATCTATCTTTGATGCTAAGGCCGGTATTGCTTTGACAGACAAGTTTGTTAAGGTTATCTCTTGGTATGACAATGAGATAGGCTACTCAAACAAAGTTCTTGAGCTTATTGCTCACATGGCAAAAGTTAATGGCTAAAATAGTATAAGAGTAAAGGAGTATAGGAGTTAAGGAGTTGTATGGTTTGTTGCCGGGACTTCTGAACTCCTAAACTCTAAAACTCCTTAACTTTACTGCCCTTTGGTGTAATGGTAGCACATCGGATTCTGGTTCCGCTTGTGAGGGTTCGAATCCTTCAGGGGCAACTAATCACCATTAATAAAAATGCGTTGGCTTTTTTAAGTAACGCATTTTTTTTGGAAAGATATAATATAATAGGTATATGAAAATGAAATGTAAAAGGGTATTGCTTTTGGGGTCCGGTGCATTAAAGATAGGACAGGCAGGTGAGTTTGACTATTCAGGTTCCCAAGCGTTAAAGGCAATGAGGGAAGAGGGTATTGAAACGGTGTTGATAAACCCTAATATTGCCACTATTCAAACTTCTAAAGGCGTTGCGGACAGAGTTTATTTTCTTCCGGTAACGCCTTATTTTGTAGAAAGAGTTATTGAAAAGGAGCGTCCTGACGGAATACTTCTTGCATTTGGAGGTCAGACTGCCCTTAACTGCGGTACTGCATTGTATCAGAGCGGAGTGTTGAAAAAATACGGGGTGCAGGTTCTTGGTACATCAGTAGAGGCAATTATGATTACAGAGGACAGAGACCTGTTTGTTAAGAGTCTGAAGGAGATTGATGCTAAAACTCCTGTATCACAGGCGGTTGAAAGCATGGAAGATGCATTGAAGGAGGCTCGCACATTAGGATACCCTGTAATGGTACGCTCAGCATACGCCCTTGGCGGTCTTGGCTCAGGTGTCTGTGCAAATGAGGAGGAGTTCAAGAAACTTTGTGAAAGTGCGCTTGCATATTCAAAGCAGATATTGGTAGAGGAGAGCCTTAAAGGTTGGAAGGAGATTGAGTTTGAGGTTATCCGCGATGCAAATGACCACTGCTTTACGGTGGTTCCAATGGAGAATGTTGACCCGCTGGGCATTCATACGGGTGAAAGTATAGTTGTTGCCCCTATCATTTCACTTTCAAAAGAACAGATACATCTGCTTGAAGAGATAGCAAAGAAAGTTGTTCGCCACATTGGCATTGTGGGTGAGTGTAATATTCAGTACGCTTTCAATGCTGAGACAAATGACTATAGAATCATTGAAATCAACGCCCGTCTCAGCCGTTCTTCAGCACTTGCATCTAAGGCATCAGGTTATCCACTTGCTTTTGTAGCCGCTAAACTTGCATTGGGTTACACACTTGACCAAATAGGGGAGATGGGTACTCCAAATTCAGCATACGTGGCTCCGTCAGTTGACTATATAATTGCCAAGATTCCACGTTGGGATTTGACTAAGTTTACAGGTGTAAGCCGTGAGATTGGCTCTTCAATGAAGTCTGTCGGTGAGATTATGGCAATAGGCAAGTCATTTGAGGAGATTATGCAGAAAGGCTTGCGTATGATAGGACAGGGCATGCACGGATTTGTGGGTAATAAGGATATTAAGTTTGATAACCTTGATGAGGCTTTGTCTCACCCTACAGACCTGCGTATTTTTGCTGTGGCTGCCGCTCTTGAAAAAGGTTATTCAGTAGAAAAGATAGAGTCTCTTACAAAAATTGACCCTTGGTTCTTGAGTAAACTTGAAAATATTGTAAAATACACAAAGGTACTTAAAGGTTTCAAGAAAATTGAAGATATTACCCCCGATGTTATGCAGGAGGCAAAGCGTCTTGGCTTCTCTGATTTTCAGATTGCCCGATATGTTGAGAATCCTGGTGGCAATTTGGAGGCGGAAATGCTGCGTGTACGCAAACTCAGAAAGGCTCAAAACATCAAGCCTATTGTACGCCGTATAAATACGGTGGCATCGGAGAATCCGGAAAAGACAAATTACCTGTACATGACATACGGCTCTGCTGATAATTATGTTCCTAAAAAACAGGAGGGAGAGAGTGTTGTTGTGCTTGGTTCAGGAGCATATCGCATAGGCTCTTCAGTTGAGTTTGACTGGTGTAGTGTAAATGCTGTGCAAACAGCCCGTAAACTTGGTTATCAGTCTGTTATGATTAACTATAACCCTGAAACGGTTTCAACTGACTACGATATGTGTGACCGTCTCTACTTTGATGAACTTTCATTTGAACGTGTGCTTGATGTACTTGAAATAGAGAATCCTAAGGGTGTTATAGTTTCAGTAGGTGGTCAGATACCAAATAACCTTGCAATGAAACTTTATAGGCAAGGTGCCCCTATACTTGGAACTTCAGCACTTAATATTGATAGGGCGGAGGACCGTCACAAGTTCTCAGCCATGCTTGACACTCTTGGAATTGACCAACCACGCTGGCGTGAGCTTACAAGTTTTGAAGATATTGATGAGTTTATTGCAGAAGTTGGATTTCCTGTGCTTATACGTCCGTCATACGTGCTTTCAGGTGCTGCCATGAACGTATGCTACAATAAAGACCAGGTTCAACAGTTCCTTACACTTGCAGCCAAGGTTTCAAAAGACCATCCTGTAGTTGTGTCTTCTTTCTTGCAAAATGCCAAGGAGATAGAGTTTGATGCCGTTGCAAAGGAAGGTGAGATAGTTGAATATGCCATTTCAGAGCATGTTGAGTTTGCTGGTGTCCACTCTGGCGATGCCACACTGGTGTTCCCTGCACAGAAACTCTACTTTGAGACAATGCGCCGTATTAAAAAGGTGTCTAAGAAGATTGCAAAGGAACTTAATATAACAGGACCTTTCAATATTCAATATTTGGCTAAGAATAATGACATTAAAGTTATTGAGTGTAACTTGCGTGCATCACGTTCATTCCCGTTTGTATCAAAGGTTATTAATCGTAACTTTATAGAGACTGCAACCAGAATAATGCTTGGTGCAGACTACACAAAACCTGATTCATCAATATTTGATATAGAGCATATTGGTGTAAAGGCATCACAATTCTCATTTGCTCGTCTGCATAAGGCAGACCCTATTCTTGGTGTTGATATGGCATCAACAGGTGAGGTTGGCTGTATTGGTGATGACTTTAATGAGGCTCTGCTTAAGTCATTGATTTCAGTTGGGTTTAATATTCCTAAAAAGAGTGTTATGGTATCGTCAGGTGAGGCAAAGTCAAAGGTTGAGTTGCTTGAACCATGTAAGATGCTTGCCGCTCACGGCTATGATATTTATGCCACAGACGGTACACAGAAGTTCCTTGAGGAAAACGGAGTTAAGGCTACCGCTGTGGGTTGGCCTGATGAACCGTCAGAACTTCAGATTATGGATATGATGGCAGAGAAGAGGTTTGAACTTGTAATCAACATTCCAAAGAATCATACCAGACGTGAGCTTACAAATGGTTATAAGATACGCCGTGGTGCTATTGACCACAATATTCCGCTTATGACCAACGCACGCCTTGCAAGTGCCTTTATACATGCCTTCTGTTCTGTGAAACAAGATGATATTCAAATCAAGGATTGGGCATCGTATTTTAAAAATTAATAGAAAAAATTTTTTTCTATGATTTTTTTTTATTAATTTTGTTGGTAGTAAAATGCGTTAAACCTTGTAGTACTTATGTAGTCTAAAAGGTAATAACTTGAAAATCTAAATATTATGAAAAAAATTGCTACTACATTGTTTGCTCTATTGGCACTTTATGTTTGTGCTTTTGGTGCTGCAGGTGATTTGACTATTTCTCCTGCAAATGCTACGGTTGATAAGGCTGTCACCCTTACCTATACACCGCTTGCAAATCAGACTTGGATGAAAAGTCAGCCTGTTTATATCTATGCTTGCGTAGAGTTTAACTCTAATGGTGAATGGGAAAAGGAAAAGGCCGCTTGGTCTCAGTGTAATGTTCCTGCTTTGAAGTGTGTTCTTCAAGGTGACGGTACATTAAAATACACAATATCAGACATTAAGTCTTACTTTAAGTTGTCTGATTCAGAGTTTGAGCAGGTTACAGGTTTGTTTGTCATTTTGAAGAATGATAAGTTCCAGACAACTGACAAATATGTAAAACTTTTGAAGGGAAATGCAAAGGCTGCAAAATTTACAGGTACTGTCAAGTTCTCTGTAACTGTTCCTGCTGGTACTGAAAAGGTTTTTGTTACAGGTACTTTTGGACCTGAAGGTTCTGATAAGTTTTGGAAACACGGAGACCCAAAATGTCAGTTAAAGAAAGTTTCAGAAACAAAATTTGAAGGTACAATAACAGGTGTTCCTGAAAATCTTGAATATCTGTATGTTTGGGGACCAAGAAATGACCAGACTGAGTTCCGTATGGGACATCGCCCACTTGGAGGCAGAACAGCGGTAAATGATATTGTTGAGTATTGGGGAGATATGACACTTACAGTTTCAGTTCCTAAAGGCACAAGAGAAATGTATGTTTCAGGTTCTTTCAATAATTGGGGCTTCAGCCGTATGATGGATGAGGGCAATAACTCTTGGACATTCCATGTTGCACCTTCAATGCTTCCAAAAAGCACCGATACTATAGAGTATAAATACTACTATAAGAATGATAAGAGTGCTGGAGAGAAGGGCGCCGTACATAAGGTTGCCTTTGAGGGTTTTGCCACTCAGTATGATGAAGTTCGTTCATGGAAATGATATTTTAATTAACTTTTTATTAACTTTTTAAATTTTATTTTATTATGAAAAAGATTTTACTTTTTGTTGCTGCTCTTTTGACAGCAAGTGTTGCAATGGCACAAGAACCTTATTACAGCTTGGTTGGTTATATTAATGGAGCTGACTATGGTTGTGAGGGAGACTATGAAAATCCTGGTGATTACAAATTTGAGAATGGTAAGTTAACAGTGACATTTGACCAAGATTCTTATGTCTTTGTAAAATTGTCTGATAACTCAAAATGGTTCCTTTCAGAAACATATGTTGATGAAACGGCAGAATCTGCAACTATGGCTAATGGTAGAGACTTTGGTGAGAAAATGAAAGTTCTTGCAGGTACAGTTGAATTTACTCTTGCAGTAGAAGATGAAGATACAATAATATTGAGCCGTCCAGCTGCTACTGATGCTCCTACAGTAAAGGCAGCACAACCAGCACAATCTTGGGTTTGGATAAATGGCGTTTTGACCAAAACACTTGAAGATGGTAGTGTTATTACTCCTGCAGGTCAGTTTGTTAAGTAATCATATTTAATGCTAATAAAAAAACCGCTCCAAAATTTGGGGCGGTTTTTTATTTATATGCGGTGGTGATTATACCTCCCATGCCAATGCACTTGCACCAAGAATGGCTGCATCAGACTCTTTCAGCTGAGAGAACATAACCTTAATCTTGTTTTTCCAGCGAGGCATAACATTCTTATTAAGGCTGTCAACCACAGGTTTCATAATAAAGTCTCCACTACGTGTCAAGCCACCAAACAATACAAATGCCTCAGGTGATGAGAATGCCACAAAATCTGCAAGAGCGGCTCCAAGCATTGTGCCTGTAAAATCAAAAATCTCTTTTGCAAGTTCATCACCTTGGTTTGCAGCCTCAAATACATCTTTAGATGATATGGATTCTGGCGGAATATTACGCAACAGACTCTTGCGGTCAGATGTTTCAAGCATCTCACGTGCTGTACGTGCCACACCTGTAGCAGAGCAATATGCTTCAAGACAGCCTGTCTTGCCACAACCACAAAGTCTGCCGTTCTGGCGTACCATAGTTACGTGTCCAAGTTCACCTGCATTGGCATCGTGGCCGTAAAGCAGATTACCGTTAACTATAATGCCTGAGCCTACGCCTGTACCAAGTGTAATCATTATAAAATCCTTCATACCACGTGCCACACCGTATGTCATCTCTCCAAGAGCGGCTGCATTGGCATCGTTAGTAAGTTTTACAGGAAGCTTTATTATCTTGCTCATCTCTTCTGCAAACGGAATAATCAGTTTACCGTTGCCACCCCAAGTAAGGTTTACTGTATTCTCAATGGTGCCTTTGTAAAAGTTAGCATTAGGAGCACCTATACCAATGCCTCTTACCTGGCTCATAGAATACTCCTTGTTTACAAGTTTTGTAACTGCATCACAAAGATTCTTGATGAACACCTTGTAGTCATCAGTATCGTTACTAACTATTGCTGTTTGGGTAAGAACATTACCACGGGCATCTACAAGCCCGATTTTTGCTGTTTGGCCACCTATATCGATGCCCACTACATACGGTTTATCCATAATACTTAAAATTTAAAGTTGTTTGTTTTTATTTAGTTGTTTAACACCTTTTCTATACACTTTAAGAGCATATTTGCGTGCAAGTTTATTTTTGGGCCATAGTCTGTTCTGCATTTTCCACACAAAGGAGCCATAATTTATTATCCTTTTACCCCGATACACTCTTTGTACCACTGCCACAACCGCAGTGTATGGAACCTTCTCTTTAACACCTATATTTCCATCGCCGTAAAGCACCATATCCTCATCACCTAATTTTACAATTCTGTGCAGAATATAAACGCCCTCTGACGGCTCCACAAGTGCTATCATACCTGTACGCAGACGATGCGGCTTGCGTAGGGCAACCATATCCCCTGTACGCAGGAACGGAAGCATGCTGTCTCCCTTAACCACAACCTTAACTTCAGGCTTTTCTTTCAGCATCTCCTTTACGCTGGCAAACAATATGTCATTACGGATTATCATTGGTGATTTAGTGTCATTGTACTATATGATAGTTGTGCGGCGGCATCATCAGGCAGGCACTCCAAATAATATATAGGTGTCTTGCTTACAATATCAGACAGAGTGGCACACAAGTCATTCATACAAGCCTCACTCCAAGGTAATTTTGAGCAGGAGGAATAGAGCAATGCAAATGCCTTAGCCCCTGTTCTACGCTCTATTTTATTATAAGGTGCCTGTGCCAGTCGGGCTATACCGCCCACCTTATAGCGTTCATTCTTATAAACAGCCCCTTTGCCGCTCCACGGAGAGCCATAAACAACAGTCTCACCATTCTCAAATTTAAGCACCGGATTGTCATCGTTCAGAATATCGGCATTCTTAAAGTTCTTTAGCCACAGACGGCAGTGAGTGCTTTTGCCTGTTCCGCTTTTGCCTAAAAACAGATAAGCCTTTCCATCCAATACCGCCACCGATGCGTGTATCATAAGTGATTTTCTGTCAATGGTGGCAAATGTGAACGATAACATCAGCATATTGTTAAGCACATCCTTGCAGATATGCTCTGCACTCATATTTGTCCTGTACTCCTTAAAATCCTTGTCAAATTCCAACAAATATTTGTTTCCCGATGCTATATCAGTGAATTTTATGCAAAATACGCTTTCACTTTCAAAAATTGCAAAATCGTACTCATCAGACTTGTAAATCTCCCTGCCAAACAACTTTATATCACACCCCAAAAGCAGGCTAAAATCGGCACTTTTTGCATTTTCTGCTATAAACGGACGCAAATTTCCCATAGAACTCAATGTTTCAGGCATAACATTTAGTCTTACGGTAAATTCAGCGATATTAAAGTACGAATCCTGCATATTTTTGAAAATATCATATATAATGCAAATATACAAAAAAATATCTGTAGTCCTATGGGGAGTCGAACCCCAATCAAAAGAACCGGAATCTTTTATTCTATCCATTGAACTATAGGACCAAAACTATAATAACGGCATTCCTGCTTCCTTGCACTTAAGCCGCATTTCATCAGGCCAAATGCTGGACTGAATCTCACCTACATGGGCTTTGTGCAGCAGGAACATACATAGTCTTGACTGTCCTATGCCGCCACCTATTGTAAGCGGAAGTTTTCCATTTACAAGTTGTTGATGGTATAGATATTTAAGTCGTTCCTCTTTATTTGATATTGAAAGTTGCCTTAGCATAGACTCTTTATCAACCCTAATTCCCATGCTTGACAGTTCAAGAGCCTGACCCAGTACAGGATTCCAAACAAGCATATCGCCGTTCAGTTCCCAATCATCATAGTCAGGGGCACGTCCGTCATGCTTTTCACCGTTAGAAAGTTCACCACCTATGCACATAATGAATACTGCTCCATATTTCTTAGTGATTAGGTTCTCACGCTCTTTTGCTGTCTTGTCAGGATACAAATCAAGCAACTCCTGTGAGGTTATGAAATGGATTTCTGACGGCAATTGCGGCTTTATTCCAGGAAAACGCTCGCTGACAGCATATTCCGCTTTAATAATGGTTGAATATATGCGTGTAACAATGTTTTTCAGAAAATCAATGGTACGGTCTTCTCTCTCTATTACCAATTCCCAATCCCATTGGTCTACATATAATGAATGAATGTTATCCAACTCCTCATCGGCACGAATGGCGTTCATATCTGTGTATATGCCAAAGTGAGGCTTTGTACCGTATTCTGCAAGCATTATGCGTTTCCACTTGGCAAGTGAGTGTACCACCTCTGCCTCCGCTTCATTCATATCTTTGATTTTGAATGTTACAGGGCGTTCAATGCCGTTAAGGTCATCATTTATGCCGGTGCCTTTTAGTACAAAGAGTGGGGCGGTTACTCTGCGTAATCTTAACTCCGATGCAAAATTGCGTTCAAAAAAGTCTTTCAAAAACTTTATTGCAATCTCTGTCTGCTCTACATCAAGCGGGGAGTTGTAGTTTGTTGGTATTGTTAGTTTCATATGATATTTTGTATCTCTTGTGCAATGCGATTCGCTTTCTCCATTGTTGACGCCTCTGAGTAGATGCGGATAATAGGTTCTGTGTTTGATTTACGCAGATGCACCCAACTGTCTGCAAAATCTATTTTAACGCCATCAATGTCATTAATCTGCTCATTTTTATAGACTTCCTTAACTTTTGCAAGTATTGCATCTACATCTGTAGAAGGCTCTAAGTCTATACGGTTCTTTGCTATAAAGTATTGAGGATAGGTTGCCCTTAACTCAGACACTTTCATTTTTTTGTGTGCCAAATGACTAAGGAATAGGGCTATACCTACAAGTGCATCACGTCCGTAATGGCTTTCAGGGTAGATAACGCCTCCGTTGCCCTCGCCACCAATAACGGCATTGGTCTCTTTCATTTTGGTAACAACATTAACCTCACCAACTGCCGCTGCGTTATATTTGCCTCCGTAAAGGTTAGTAACATCTCTCAATGCTCTTGTTGAACTTAAGTTTGATACTGTATTGCCTGGAGTGTGGCTTAAAACATAGTCTGCCACGGTTACTAAAGTGTATTCCTCTCCATACATCTTGCCGTCCTCACAAATAAAGGCAAGACGGTCAACATCGGGGTCAACAACAAAGGCAACATCATAGCCACCACCTTTCATAAGATTCATAATATCTCCAAGGTTCTTTTCAAGTGGCTCCGGGTTATGCTGAAAATCTCCTGTAGGCTCTCCGTAAAGGGTTTTGACTGTCTTAACTCCAAGACGCTCAAGCAGTTTTGGAAGTATTATGCCACCCACAGAGTTTACTGTGTCAAGTGCCACCTTAAAGTTTGCATTCTTAATGGCTTCAACATCTACAAGTTTAAGGTTCAACACATTCTCAATATGTTTGTCAGTGTAGTCTTTCTCTGTAACCTTTCCAAGTTCTGTTACTTCCGCAAATGCGAAGTCATCTTTCTCCGCTATTTTTAATACCTCTTCGCCCTCTGCTTTATTAAGAAATTCTCCGTTTTGATTAAGCAGTTTGAGAGCATTCCATTGTTTTGGATTATGGCTTGCTGTAAGTATGATACCGCCGGCAGCACCCTCCATTGTAACGGCAAGTTCTGTGGTAGGGGTGGAAGCCAAACCTATATCTGTAACATCAAATCCCATAGACTGCAATGTGCCTACTACAAGTTTCTGCACCATTGAGCCTGACATACGGGCATCTCTGCCTACAACTATGGTGTTTGAACCGTTAGTTGAAATTTTTCTGATAAGGGTGGAGTAGGCGGCTGTAAACTTTACTATGTCCACAGGGCTTAAACCGTCACCTACTGAACCTCCAATGGTTCCTCTAATTCCTGAAATTGATTTAATTAATGACATATTCCAATTTAATTTGCTACTGTAAAATCCAATACTTTAACAACCAACGATATGACCGCTTGTTGCTGTTCCGGCGGACCTATCGGCGATTCAATTATATATGTTGCCTGACAATCGTGTCTCATAAACGGCATGCAGTCATTCCAACCTTGAGAAGGTGTCATGCCCGCTGGGGTATAGACAAATTGCAATCCTTCACGACTTTCAGTAGGATTGGTGTTATCTCCTGTCAGGTTGCCGTCAAGGTCGTATGTTTTCCAACGCATAACAATTGTATTTCCTATGGCTGGTTGTCTGTTTGCCAAATGAATTGTGTCTATTCTTACGTATGCACCCCTGAATGTCTTATAATAGACTTTTTCAGGCCAAGGTCCGTCAATTTTTATCAATTCAAGAGAATCATTGACCCCCTCCTTAATAATAAGGTTGTTATTTGATATAAATGAAGATAATTTGGCTTTCTCCTTTTTCCTGTTCTCAGCATACGAGTTTGCCTTACACGATACTAATAATAGCACCGCTGAAAAAAGCAATATGGTAATATATTTCAGTACTTTCATATTAAGTTTAGGAGTTTTAATCCTTTACTTTTAATTGTTAATTGTTAATTGTTAATTATCTTCACTCTATATAGTATCGGAGTTCTGGGTGGAATGCACCCTCCGTCTCCGCTTACTCCCCACGCAAGATTGTATGGTATTATTATTTCAAATTCATCACCCACATGTTTCCCTACAATTGCCATGTCAAGTCCTGTCTCAACCTCTCTCTTGCCAACGGTAAATGTCTTTGCCTTTCCGTTTGTACTTTGACTGCATATTGTGCCGTCAAGCAGTTCAAGACTATATGCCACTGATACCCTGTCGCCATTCTTAATAGTTGACAGTTGACAGTGAGTCATTGTCCACTGTCCACTCTCCACTGTCCACTCTCCACTGTCCACTTTATAATAGTATCCATCTTCGGTTTGGGTGAATCCTCCTACGCTGTCAATGTACGCCTCAATCTCCATTCTTTCATCTTCAATACAGAGACGGTTGTAATCTAAAAGATTCTCTGCAAGGGTGTCAGTTTCAGCCTTATTTGCCGGCAATTGCGGGTTTGTTCTGCAACAGGCAGTCAGTAATGTCAGGAATATCAGTAAAGTCAGGAACTTATTCATTATCTGATATTTGCAATACTCATAATATCACCAAACACGCCAGCCGCCGTAACACTTGCACCTGCACCGTAACCTTTAATAATCATAGGGTCATTAAAGTATCGTTCAGTTTGAATCATAACAATGTTATTGCTGCCTTCCAAATCATAGAACGGATGGGTGGAATCAACAGCCTGTAAGCCTACAGAGCATTCTCCCTCCTTCATTGTAGCCACAAAACGGTACTTCTTGTTGTCCTTTTCAAGAGCCTTGCGTTTCTGTTCAAATTCAGCATCAAGTTCAGGTATATTTTTCCAGAAATCTTCAAGAGAACCTTCAAAATACTTGTCAGGAACAAACAGATTCTTCTTAACATCGGCTTGCTCAACCTTGTAACCGCTTTCACGAGCAAGAATTACAAGTTTACGTATAACATCTGTTCCGCTTAGGTCAATTCTTGGGTCAGGTTCTGAAAATCTTGCTTCTTTTGCCATTTGAATTGACTTGGAGAAAGTAATGTCCTTGCTTATAGTGTTGAAAATAAAGTTAAGTGTGCCTGACAATACAGCCTCAATCTTAAGAATGCGGTCACCGCTGTTAATAAGGCTGTTCATTGTGTTGATAATAGGCAAACCTGCACCAACATTGGTCTCAAACAGATACTTAATGCCTTTTCTTCTTGCAGTCTCCTTTAGATTTTCATACACAGAATAAGGACCTGAAGCGGCAATCTTATTTGCGGCAACTACTGATATGTTGTTGTTTATCAGGTCAGTATAGAGCGATGCAATTGCAGCACTTGCTGTACAGTCAACAAATACTGAATTAAACAGGTTCATGTCAATTATTGTCTGTTTAATCTGTTCAGGAGTTGTAGGCTTGCCGTTTTTCTGAACCTCATCCTTATATGTCTTAAGGTCAATGCCGTTAGCATTGAAAATGGAGCCGTTGATATCAGTGATACCAACAACATTAAGTTTGACACTGTTCTGTTTAAGAATTTTCTCTTGTTGATGCTCAATCTGCTCCAACAGACTGCCACCAACAGTTCCTGTTCCAACTTGGAATATGTTTAATACCTGGTAATCTGCCAGGAAAAATGAATCATGTAACACGTTTAATGCTTTTTGAAGGTATTGCCCTGTTATTACAAATGAAATATTAGTCTCCGATGCGCCCTGAGCACATGCTATTATGTTTATACCGCTTCTGCCAAGAGTGTTGAACAGTTTGCCGGCAAGACCGGTGTTGAATCTCATGTTCTCACCTACAATGGCAACTGTTGCAAGGTCTTTTTGAGGGGTTATTGACCAAATCTCTCCTCTCTCAAGTTCTCCCTTAAATTCATTTGAGAGAGCCTTTACTGCGGCATCTGCCTCTGAATTTCTAATGGCAAAGGTGGTTGAGTTCTCTGATGACGCTTGAGAGATAAGGAACACACTGATTCCCTCATCGGCAAGGGCCTTGAAAGTTCTTGAACTTATACCAAGCACACCAACCATACCCATACCTTGAAGTGTTATAAGGCATGTGTCGTTGATTGAAGAGATACCTTTTATAGCCTTTCCTTCAGGATTTTTTATGCTTGAAATTCTTGTACCTCTGTTTTTAGGGTTATTTGTATTCTTAATGAAAATAGGAATATTACGCTCATACACAGGATAAATGGTAGGAGGGTAGAGTACCTTTGCTCCAAAATTTGAGAGTTCCATTGCCTCAATATATGAGAGTTCCTCAATGGTGTATGCGTTTGGCACAAGTTTAGGGTCAGCGGTCATGAAACCGTCAACATCTGTCCAAATTTCAAGGGCTTCAGCGTCAAGTGCTCCTGCAATTATGGCTGCTGTGTAGTCAGAACCGCCTCGTCCAAGGTTTGTACAGGCTCCGCTTTTCCCGTCCGATGCTATAAATCCTCCCAAAACACTTACTTTTGGCAAAGTTCCAAAGGCATTCTTAATGTTTTGATATGTTACTGACTTGTCAAGTATCGTCTTTTTGTGATATTCTGTTGTCTTAATCAGGTCAGGTGAGTTAAAATGCTTTGCACCAAGAACATAAGCAATGAACAGAGAACTCATCTTTTCTCCGTAACTTACAACTGTACGTAATGTTTCAGTGGACAGTTGCTTTGTTTTGAATATGTTTTCATATATGGACTTTAACTCTGAAAAATATTTTTCCAGACCTTTTAATGCCTCATTTACACACTGTTTTGGAGTTACGGCTGTGGCTGTTGTAGTGTGGCGTTGTGTCAACTCTGTGAAAAGGGTTGTGTATGTGGCATCACCTTTGGCTGCTGTCTCGGCAGTCTTGATGAGCATATCCGTTACTCCGCTCATAGCGGAAACTACAACAATGGCTTCAGTGCCGATGCTTTCAACAATATCCTTGACTTTAAGGATATTTTCTGCGGAACCTACTGACGTTCCTCCAAATTTTAATACTTTCATTTTACTTTTCAATTAGTAATATATTGCTTTTTGTATATTATTCACTTCATTTACATTGGCTTGTATGGCTAATGTAAAATGAAAGTAATTTTACCTTTTCTATTGGGGCGTATCCCCAAACCCCTACGCCAAGCGTTTATTGTTCTTCTATTATTGTATTGCACAATTCAATGTCCTTTGTTCTAAGAACCACTTTTGCCTCATCATTGTCCTGATAGGCATACATATATTCAACTGATACGTTTCTTTCCGCTAACTTATTGAGCAGATAAGACAATGAACCTGTCTTGTTTGCACATTTTGCCGCTACAACTTTATTGCAAAAAGCACTGAAGCCGCTGTTTTTTAACACTGTTTCCGCTTTTTTTGGGTCTGTTACAAGCATTCTCAATATGCCAAAATCAGAACCGTCTTCTGTACAGAATGTGCGAATGCCAATGCCTGCATCGGCTAATGCCTTGGTCACTTTTTCAATACTGCCTGCCTTGTTCTCAACAAAAACAGAAATTTGTTCAACTATCATAATGTAAATTATTTATTGTTTTCTTCAAAAATTGCCAATCTCTTATCAAGTTCTTCATATTGATGGTCTTCAATAAATGATGTGCAAGCCCTAAGTCCTTCCTGATTACTGCCTGTTGTGGTGAGTGTTATTGCGGATATTCCATAGTACATTAATTCTTTTGCAAGTTGCCCCGATGTCATATTCTTATATCCTATAGTAAAGTAGAATCCGTCAGCAACTTTAGTGTCCATATCCATATCATATACAATGTGGAAGCCGTGTTTGCAGAAAATCTCTTTCAGTTTGCGTGCACGCTCTCCATAAACCTTAACCTCATCAAGGAAGTTGTATGTGCCGTCATTTGCCGCCTTAAGCATTGCAGCCATAGCATATTGGGCACTGTGGCTTGTTCCGCTTGAAAGAGCGTAGAGTACTCTGTGAACAAAGACAGTTCCAAATGTGCCGCCACCATATCTCTTTGTAAGACCAGGATAGGCACGGTGATATAATTTGTCAGTCATACATACAACGCCAATACGCTCTCCTGCGTAACTAAATGCTTTTGAACCACTTATAAGCATTGCACAGTTGTCGGTGTATTTAGATACTGACGGCTGGAAAGGGGCTTTGCCAGGAACGCTCAAGTCTTTTCTGAAATCCATTGCAAAGTAGGCAAGGTCTTCAAACACTATTACATCATATTTGTTGGCAAGTTCACCTATGATTTTTAACTCCTCATCTCTAAGGCATACCCATGACGGATTGTTAGGATTACTGTAAACAATTGCTGCAATGTCTCCAACTTTCAGAAACTCTTCAAGTATACCCCTCAGTTTATCTCCTCTGTATGAATACACGTCAAATGTCTTGCATTTGGCACCCATTACCTGTATTTGCATTTTTTGAACAGGGAAACCAGGGTCAATAAAGAGAATGGTGTCTTTGCCTTCAACGCATTGTGAAGCGGTAAGGAAAGATGCAAAAGTGCCTTGCATTGAACCTGTTACAGGAACACATCCCTCTGGCTTTACATCGGCGTTAATAAATAGTTTAACAAAACGTGCCGCCTCATTTTTGAGTTCAGTAAGTCCATTTATATCGGGGTACAAACGGGCTATGCCACCTTGAAGTGCTTTGACCTGAGCCTCTACGCCAACTTTTGAAGGCGGAAGACCAGGCACACCCATTTCCATCTTTATAAATTCAACACCAGATTTCTTTTCTGCAAGGGCTGCTATAGCCTTTACCTCACGTATGGTAGCCTTTGAGAAGTCATTAATGCCAAATTCTTCAATGGAATTATCAATCAAATCTCTGTTAATAGGAGTATTCATTATTTAATTAACTTTATAACATTCAAATATTTGTTCTAGTCTGTCTTTATCTTGTTTCTTTGTGAACGCACTTACAAGCGGAACTATTATAAATCCTGAAATCATTGTAAATACACCACAATTAATAGGTGATTGAATAATTTCAGGGAAATATGGGCGTGCTATCATATTTAAAACCATTAGAACGGTGCTGAATATGAAACAAACCCAACATGATGCACGTGTAATCTTTTTTGAGTATAATGAAAACATAAATGGAGCAAGAAAGGCACCTGCCATAGCACCCCAGCTTATGCCCATCAACTGAGCAATAAAGGTTACAGAACTACTATATTGGATAAGTGCAATTATTGCACTTATTAAAATAAATACAACTATGAAAACTCTAATACATCTTACTTGTTTTGCCTCACTCATGTTTTTAATAAAATTGTCTTTCAAGAAGTCAATTGTCAGAGTTGATGCTGAAGTAATGACTAAAGATGAAAGCGTACTCATGCTGGCAGACAATACAAGAATGACAACCAATGCTATTAGGGCAGGGGATAGTGTTGATAGCATTTCAGGAATTATTGCATCATATACCACATTGCCTTCTGCATTGTAAATGTTTGGATTGTCAGCAAACAGTCTGCCGAATCCGCCAAGAAAATAACATCCGCCAGCAACAACAAGAGCAAATAATGTTGATATTAAGGTGCCTTTGAAAATTGCTTTTTCATCGGTTATGGCATAGAATTTCTGTACCATTTGGGGTAATCCCCAAGTTCCCAAAGATGTGAGCAGTACAACAAAGAGCAGTCCAATGATATCGGGGCCGAAAACAGAGGCAAACTCCCCGTTGGTAACTCCCGCTGACACGTCCTGAACCGCTTTCATCTCTTCAACGGCATGAGAAAGACCTCCTTGTGCTTTTAGAACGGCAATAATTATTACTACAATGCCAAATAACATTATAAGACCTTGTATAAAATCATTTATGGCAGTTGCCATATAACCTCCAGCCGTAACATAAACCGCAGTAAGTACTGTCATAAGTACTATACAAGCGGAGTAGTCTATGTTGAATGCCATTCCAAATAGTCTTGACAATCCGTTGTACAACGATGCCGTATATGGTATCATAAATACAAAAATAATAACGGAAGCACAGATTTTCAGTGAGTTGCTGTTGAATCTGTTTCCAAAGAATTCAGGCATTGTTGATGAGTTAAGATGCTGACTCATGGTTCTGGTGCGTTTGCCAAGTATGACCCAAGCAAGCAGGGAACCGATAATGGCGTTGCCAATGCCAATCCAGGTTGAAGATAAACCGAATTTCCACCCAAACTGCCCAGCATACCCCACAAATATGACTGCTGAGAAGTATGATGTGCCGTATGCAAAGGCTGTAAGCCAAGGACCTACATTTCTGCCACCCAACACAAAACCATTTACGTCAGTTGATTTCTTTCTGCAGTAGAATCCTATGCCTAATAGGACCGCAAAATATAATATAAGTGCTACTAATGTCATTGTATGGTGACTCGGTAATTAGAATAATTTTCTTAAATCCTTAACTCTGACTGCTTTTCCTCCTTCTGCTGAAGGCAAGGAACCTTTAGGTACAAGTTTTACCTTTGGTGTTATAAGTATTTCATCCTTAAGTTGGCGAGTGATGTCCTTAACCAAATCCTTAAGGTCTCCTACATTGTCAGTTCCCAACTCGCCAAGTTCAACCTCAACAGTCATTTCATCATTATTGTTAAACGTCTCCAATGTAATAAGGAAATTGCTGCCTAATTCTTTGTATCCCATAAGAATCTTCTCTATTTGAATAGGAAAGATATTTACACCTTTCAGTATCATCATATCATCGCTACGTCCTTGGAAACGTGCCAAACGGCGATGCGTACGTCCGCATGGGCAATCACCAGGAATAATGCGTGTAAGGTCTCTAGTTCTGTACCGTATAAGAGGCATTGCCTCACGGTTAAGAGTAGTAAGTACAAGTTCTCCTATTTGCCCATCAGGCACAGGTTTTAGAGTAACAGGGTCAACAATCTCAACCAAAACATTGTCCTCCCAAATATGCATTCCGTTCTGCTCTTTGCATTCAAAAGCAACACCAGGACCACACATTTCACTCATTCCAAATGAGTTGTATGCCTTAACGCCAAGCAAATCTTCAATACGTTTGCGTTGCTCTTCAGTATGAGGCTCCGCTCCTATGGCAAGAATCCTTATTTTAAGGTCTTTTCGTGGGTCAATACCCTCTTCTGCCATAACTTCTGCCAATCTGGTGGCGTATGAAGGAATTATGTGTACAACTGTTGTGCCAAAATCCTTCATGAACTTTATCTGGCGTTTGCTGTTACCCGCTGCGGCAGGAACAGTAAGACATCCTAATTTTTCTGCTCCATATTGGAATCCAAGTCCGCCCGTGAACATTCCGTAACCAGATGTATTCTGAAATACATCAGTGTCTCTTACACCCACCATATATAGGTTTCGTGCCACAAGTTCAGCCCAAGCGTCAATGTCATTCCTGCTGTGCAGAACAACAGTAGGGTTGCCCGTTGTTCCACTTGAAGAGTGTACTCTGATACAATCTTTTAAGGGTATTGCCGCCATGCCAAACGGATAATTGTTACGCAAATCATCTTTTGTTGTGAATGGCAGTTTAGTTATGTCATCTACACTTTTAATGTCAGATGCAGATATGCCCATTGATTTGAACTTTTCTTGATAGAACTTTACGTTCATGGCATTTAACAATGTCTTATGCAATCGCTCATTTTGTAAACGCCTTAAATCATCTTTGCTGATGATTTCAACCTGATTATAATACTGACTTTCCATAATTGACTAATAAATCTTACAAAGATACAAAAAATATATGATACAATGCACCAAAAATGCGTATCATTTGAGAAAAATGAAAAAAATCAGTGGAAATTATTAACACACAGTATTTTTTATTAACTTTGCAGTTTACAATGTAGAGATTGTTTTTTGAAAAAGAATATGGATACAACTAATGAAAAGGAATTGTCACTTGCTGAGATTGTAGAGCAATTAAAGTCAGCAGTTGATGCGGAAAACGCAAAGGAACTTGTAGCACAGTTGAAATCTCAGTATTACAAGCGTCAGAGTGCCGTTTTGGAACAGATGAAACAAGCATGGGTAGAGGCTGGTAATCAGATAGAGACATTTGCCCACACTTTTGAAGAGGAGGCTGAGTTTAAGTCAGTGCTGCAAGCGTACAAGCAGAAAAGGGCAGAGGAGATAAAGGTTCTTGAGGCTCAGCAGGAGCGTGCGTATCAACTGAAAAAGGATATTTTGGATAAGCTGTCATCGCTTATTGAGGGAAATGATGATGTTGACAAGATATTCTCTGAAGTGAGAAAGTTGCAGAATGACTGGAAAGAGGCTGGTGAAGTGGCTCAAAGCAAATATAATGAAATCATAAAGAGGTATCAGGCTCTTATGACACAGTTCTATGATGATTTGAAGATAAGCAATGAACTGCGTGACTATGACTTTAAGAAGAATCTTGAAATTAAGACAAGACTTTGTGAGGCTGCTGAAAAACTGATTGAGGAGAAACACATAAATGACGCTTTCCAAAAGTTGCAGAAACTGCATGAAGAGTGGCGTGAAACAGGTCCTGTAGCAAAAGAGTTGAGAGATGAACTTTGGAACAGGTTTAAGGCTTCAAGTGATATAATCAATCATAAGCATGCTGATTTCTATCAAGCCAAGAAAGTGGAGGAAGAGGCTAATCTTGCAAAGAAAGTTGCTATATGTGAGGCTGTTGAAGCTATTGAATATTTGAAGGCAAAATCATTTAAGGCATGGGATGATATTTCATCAAAGGTAATTGCCTTGCAAGAGGATTGGAAGAAGACAGGCTTTGCCCCTAAAAAGGATAATACAAAAATTTATGAGCGTTTTCGTTACACCTGCGATGCCATATTCAAAGCCAAAAATGAATTTTACAAAACAACAAAAGAGTCTTTGTCATCAAATTTAGAGAAGAAAAAGGCACTTGTCGCTCAGGCTGAGGCATTGAAAGAGAGTAAGGAGTGGAAAGAGGCTACTGAAAAGTTCATTAAACTGCAAAAAGAGTGGAAAGAGATAGGTCCTGTATCAAAAAGGGCAAGTGAACAGGTTTGGAAGAGTTTCAAAGATGCCTGTGACTATTTCTTTGAGCAAAAGAAAATAGCACTTGAGGGTACTGTATCGGTAGGAAAATCAATTGAAAAACTAAGACGCTCATTTGAAAAACTTAATTCTGACATAATTACAAGGGAAAACAATATTGAGTTTCTTAATTTTGGTGCTAAGGAGCAAAGCCCTCTTGTTAAGCAGATGCAGGCCCAGATAGACAAGATGAAGAAGGAGAGGGAGGAACTGAGACAGAAGTTGGTTGAGATGGAAAGAAAAATGAGAGATGAGAAATGAGAAAGGAGAGAGAAGAAAGTAATGTACATAGAAGTCGTAGGTCTGTTGTGAAGCACGCTGATGACGGAAGTGTGCGCCTTAACAAGTTTTTGGCAAACGCAGGGTTATGCTCAAGACGTGAGGCGGATACTCTTATTGCCGCCGGGGTGGTCAGAATAAACGGAAAGGTTGTTACAGAACTTGGCACTAAGGTTATGCCTGACGATACGGTATATTTCCATGACCAACTTATAAAATCACAAAAAAAGATATACATTCTTTTGAACAAGCCTAAAAATTGCGTTACCACAGTTGTTGACCCGCATGGCAGAGTTACCGTAATGGATATTATTGCAGGGGCTTGTAAGGAGAGAGTGTATCCGGTAGGCAGACTTGACAGAAATACAATGGGTGTATTGCTGCTTACAAATGACGGTGAATTGACTACAAAACTTACTCACCCTAAGTTTGAGAAGAAGAAGATTTATGAGGTTACACTTGAAAAGCCTCTTGCACAGGAACACTACGATGCCATTCTTGCCGGCATAGAACTGGAGGACGGACCAATTAAGGCGGATGCTCTTGAGTTTGTTCCTGACACAAAGCACAAAACGCTTGGAATTGAGATTCATTCAGGTAGGAATAGGATTGTACGCCGTATATTTGAACATTTCGGCTATGAGATAGAGAAACTTGACAGAGTTTATTTTGCAGGACTTACAAAATATAAACTGCCTCGTGGACGATGGCGTTTCCTTACAGAGGAAGAGGTTGCAATGCTTAAAATGGGTTCCTATGAATAAAAAGGCATTGGTGGTATTTAGTGGAGGGCAGGATTCTACAACATGTCTGTTTTGGGCGTTGAAGAATTTTGATTATGTTGAGGCGGTTACTTTTGACTATGGTCAGAGGCATAAGGCTGAAATAGAGTGTGCTGCCGCTATTGCACGTGATTTGGATGTAAAACACCATATTCTTGACATGGGACTGCTTTCACAACTTGCTCCAAATTCACTTACCAGAAATGAAATTAAGGTAGATGAGAAAATTCCTGATGGGGCATCGGTGCCAAATTCATACGTAGAGGGTAGAAATATGCTCTTTCTTACATTTGCCGCAGTGCTTGCCAAGGTTAATGGAATAAATAACTTGGTTACAGGTGTTTGTGAAACTGATTTCAGTGGATACCCTGATTGTAGGGATATTTTTGTGAAGTCATTGAATGTAACATTGAATCTTGCAATGGATTATAATTTTGTAATTCATACACCATTAATGTGGCTTACAAAAGCACATACATGGGAATTGGCAGATAAAATGGGTAAGTTAGAATATATTAGGGAAAATACACTGACTTGTTATAACGGAATAAAGGGCGACGGATGCGGACATTGTCCGGCATGCACTCTAAGAAACAGAGGATTAAGTGAGTACTTAAATAGTGGACAGTGGAGAGTGGACAGTGGACAATGACCTCAATCCGTCATCTCGAGCGAAGCGAGAGATCTTTCACTATCAACTATCAACTATAAATAACATGATACTAGGAAAATCTACAGAATACCCAAAGGATTACGCTCCACAGGTGCTTGAAGCGTTTGAGAATAAGCATAAGGGCAATGATTACTTTGTTAAATTCAATTGTCCTGAGTTTACATCGTTGTGTCCAATTACATCACAACCTGATTTTGCCACTATATATGTAAGTTACATTCCTGATGAAAAATTGGTTGAGAGTAAATCTATGAAACTATACCTTTTCAGTTTTAGAAATGTAGGTGAATTTCATGAGAATTGTATCAATACCATTATGAAGGACTTAATTAACTTGCTTAATCCTAAATATATTGAGGTTTGGGGAAAATTTATGCCAAGAGGAGGTATAAGTATTGACCCGTATTGCAATTACGGCAAGCCTGGAACAAAATATGAACAGGTGGCGTTTTACAGGTTGCAAAACCACGATATGAACCCTGAAACGGTTGATAACCGATAGTTTTTGGGGAGAGCCTCATCCCGGACTCGAACCGGGGACCTACTCATTACGAATGAGTTGCTCTACCAACTGAGCTAATGGGGCGGTAAAATTTTTGCAGTGCAAATTTACAACTTTTCTGACTTTTAGAAACTATTTTGTAATAAAAAATGAATAGTTGTTCAGATATTTTAATTTTATAATACAAAAAAGTTGTATCATAAAATTATTTATTACTTTTGCCTCCGAATTAACAAACACACTTTTAAATTTTTATAAAAATGCAAAACGTTGGTGCAAATGCTGGTCTTGTATGGCAAGCGCTTAATGCAGCAGGAGCTGCTCTTGAAGTAAAGCAAATTAAGAAGGCTACAAAGCTTTCAGATAAAGAGGCTTATGCCGCTTTTGGTTGGTTGCTTCGTGAAGGTAAGATTTCTGTAGAAGAGAAAGAGAAGGAAGTTTTTGTTTCTCTTAACTAATAAACAGTCATTTTATAGAAAAGGTGGTGAATTTGATTTCACCACCTTTTTTATTTTTATTCTTTGTCACCTATCCGGTATCCTATATGCAGTACGTATGAGACTGAACGAATCAAATACAGTGTCACTAAAGGATATACTGCTGTGTTGAACACTTGTTCTGTAATGGTATGACCTAATAAGAACAGTACCAATACAACACTTACTGCCACATAGTAGAAAAATTCAAATTTTCTTGTCTTTTTGAAAATAAGAAATACTATTGGTATGCACATTAACGGATTTAACCAAACAATATTGAAGTTTGCGTAAGTGAACGGATGTTTTGAGAATAGTATAAGAAATAGAATAACGCAGCCGAACAATGCGTTTGCTCCAAATATAATGGCATCAAACCATCTGATTTTTATATGTTTCCAAAAACAATATATTGACAGGCAGAATGTCAGAACGCATAAAACAATAAACAGTGTCAATGGAGATATCCATGGAGCGGGGTTCTCAAGCGTTTGCTCTGCCACAACATTTATTTTTGAAACAAGATTAACGGTGGTGTCATCTTTTTTGACGGTAGTCTGATTAATGGTTTCTCCTAAAATTTCAGGTAGGAACATTTTTTCGTATGCCGTTGCCTCTCTGTCCATACCTCTGCCCAAACATAGGTCAAAACCAAACTGACTCCAAGGTGATGTTGTGGTGTACAGTTTTACGGCATCGCGGAATGTTAGTGTTCCTGAAATGTCAGGGAATGTTTTTTCTCCTGTAATGTTCTGGTCAATTACATCACGCAATTTTGTGGCACAGTTATTGAAAATAAAGTTGTATCGGTAGGTTTTGTTTTCAGGTTGAATGTTGTCCATAAGATAGAGCAGTATCTTCTCTTTCTCATCTTGTGTCAGATTGAAAACGCTCTCCTTTACTCCTGAACCTCTGATAATGTATTCAGCAAGAAATGCCTCTGTAGGACACATTCCAACTTCATAATCTGTCTTGCCTCTTACAAACCTATAAACAAAATCCTCTTGGTTAAAATCAAAAAGCCCATAGTTGAAAACTATGTCAATTCCTCTCTCCTTGTCTTTTACTCTTATGCCTGAATGTCCGAATAGCTCATAAATTTCAGTGCCTGGAGAACATGTGAAAAGAGAAATTTGCGCACTGTCACTAAGTATCTGTGTGTCTTGAGAAAATGTTGACACACTGAATAAAAGCAACAAGATAGTGAATAGTGTGGATTGTAAAGTCTTTTTCATAAATGATTTTATAATAGGTTGCTTGCAAGTTCTGATAGGAAACTTCTTTCTCCTTTAACAAGATTAATATGGGCAAACACCTCTTGCCCACGCATCTTGTCAATTGTATAGACAAGTCCGTTTGACAGCATGTCAAGATATGGTTGGTCTATCTGCTGTACATCGCCCGTGAAAACCACCTTTGTGTTTTCACCTGCACGTGTAATTATAGTCTTAACCTCATGAGGTGTAAGGTTTTGTGCCTCATCTACAATTATATATGCGTTACTCAGGCTTCTGCCTCTTATGTATGCAAGGGCTTCTATTACAAGTTGCCCCGATGCCTGCATATCCATAATTGCAAGGTTCTCCCTGCTGTCGCTGCCAAACTGATTTTTAATTACACTTAAATTATCAAACAGAGGCTGCATGTATGGGGTGATTTTCTCTTTTTCTGTGCCTGGAAGAAATCCCAAATCCTTGTTTGCAAGGGCTACAATAGGTCTTGCCAAAAGAATCTGTTTATATTCATTACGCTTTTCAAGAGCGGCTGCAAGGGCAAGCAGCGTTTTTCCTGTGCCTGCCTTACCTGTAATACATACAAGTTTTATATTGTCATCAAGAAGGGCGTTCATTGCAAAAGCCTGCTCTGAATTTCTTGGCTCAATACCCATGGCACGTTCTTTTGAAACTTTCACCACGGTGCCGTAAGAGGGATTGTACCTTGACATAATGGAGTTGCGTTCACTCTTCAGCACAAAATATTGGTTTGGTATAATATCTTTTTGAAAAGCGAAACATGATAGAGGTACACCTGCCGCAGTGCTGTACATTCTGTCAATTATGGCTCCGTCAATGCCTTCGTAAACTTCATGAGCCTTTTCAAAAATATCCTTGCTTGTTATTTTGTCATTGAAATAATCTTCAGCAGGTATTTCAATGGCACGAGCCTTCATTCTTAAATTAATGTCTTTGGTTACAAGAATAGTCTTGTGTTTCTTGTCCTTAGTTGCAAGATAGTCTGTAAATGCAAGAATCCTGTTATCCGGGATTTTTTCAATAAATGCTTTCTGAACCCTTTCTGACGGTTCAACAGGAAGTGCTATAAATAACTTTCCAAGTCCCTCACCAAGTGTTGCACCTTTTTTGAATAAGTCATTGTCAGAAATCTCATCCAATGCACGGGTAAACTGACGGGCGTTGTAGTTTATTTCATCGTTGCCTTTCTTGAACTTGTCAAGTTCCTCTAAAACAACAATAGGAATGTATATGTCATTCTCCTGAAAATTGTAGATGCATTTGTAATCGTGTAGTATTACATTGGTGTCAAGCACAAAATTTTTCTTCGCTCCCATAGAACTTACCTTTAGAAATTTAACCTCGTAAAGATATAAAAAATCAAAATAATTTGCAACTATTTTTTTTCACTATTAACTATTCACTATATTAAACAATTCCTCCAAAACCCATAAATGCCATTGCAAGAATGCCAGCTGTAATAAGTGCTATAGGAGTTCCTTGCATTGCTTTAGGAATGTCTGAAAATCTTAGTTGCTCACGAATACCTGCAAAAATGGTAAGGGCAAGCCCAAATCCTATTGCTGTTGATAGGGCAAACACCACGCTTTCAAGTAGTGTAAAGTCTTTTTGTATAACCATAATGGCAACACCCAAAATGGTACAGTTTGTGGTTATTAGCGGAAGAAATATTCCAAGTGCTCCGTATAGTGCAGGAGACAATTTTTTTAGAATAATTTCAACCATTTGTACAAGTGCCGCTATTACAAGAATATAGGCAAGTGTCTGCAGGAATGCAAGCCCAAGCGGGTCAAGAACATATTTTTGCAGTAAAAAAGTACATATAGTTGACAGAACCATTACAAAAGCCACAGCCGCTGACATTCCAAGTGCTGTGTCAATTTTCTTAGATACACCCAAGAACGGGCAGATTCCTAAAAACTGTGCAAGTACAATGTTATTTACAAGTACTGCGGCAATGAAAATTAGTATGTAGTGAACCATAATATAGTGAATAAAGAATAGTGAATAGTTATAACTTGTTTTTAATTGCAATCAATAACCCAAGTGTAATAAACGCTCCAGGAGCAAGAATAAACAGTATCATGCCATAATCTAATGAATATACAGTACAGTTGAAAATCTTGCCCGTTCCAAGTAGTTCTCTGACGGCACCAAGCAGGGTAAGGGCAATGGTGAATCCAAGTCCTATTCCCAAACCGTCAAGGGCGGAATCAAAAACATTGTTCTTTGCCGCAAACGCCTCCGCTCTTCCAAGTACAATACAGTTTACAACAATAAGTGGTATAAAAAGACCTAATGTTGCATATAGAGCAGGCATATATGCCTCCATACACAGTTGAACCACAGTTACAAACGATGCTATAATTATTACGTATGCCGGAATATGGACTTTGTCAGGAATAAGATTTCTTACCGCTGATATTGCCGCATTTGAACAAATAAGCACAAACATAGTTGCAATTCCCATACTCATACCGTTTATTGCACTTGTGGTTGTTCCCAAAGTAGGGCACATTCCTAACATAAGAACAAATGTTGGGTTCTCTGTTATTAGTCCGTTGAGTATTATCTTTAATTTATTCATTTGAATTCTCCTTCCATTCCGTTTTTGTTGCACCGCTTATGTCGTCATGAACTGTATTTGTTGAATCAGTAACGGCAATGAATGTTTTGTTTGCATCATTAACTGATTTCAAGAAAGCCCTTGAAGATATGGTGGCGGCTGTTATTCCGTCTACATTACCACCATCTTTAGATACTGAATATGTGGTGTTTGCGTTTCCTCCAGGTATTGTTTTCTTAAACCATTCGCCAGCTTTTGCTCCCAAACCAGGAGTTTCCTTATGCTCAAGTATTGCATAATCGTTAATTACGCCGTCTGCCGTATATCCAATCATAACCTTTATAGGTCCGCCATAACCTGCACCTTCAGCAGTTATGGCATAGCCTGCAATGTCAGAATCGTTGTAGGCAATTATCACAGGAATATTGTTTACAATAGTGTCCTGTAGAAATGTAAAAGGCGGAAGTATAGCCTTTACGCTGTTTTCAAAACTCATTTTCTTGGATTGCTCAATGGGTTCTTTTGTAAGATTATAAACAAGTGCCAATACACCTCCTGAAATCATTGAGATAAGCACCAATGACAGAACCATAGGCCAAAATGTATCTTTTGCTTTACTCATAATTTTGAAAACTGTTTAGGTCTGACATAATGGTTAATAAGCGGTGTAATGCCGTTCATAATGAGTATGGCGAATGACATACCTTCCGGATAATTACCCCAGGTTCTTATGACAACTGTTATTACCCCGATACCTATGCCGTAGATTATCTGCCCCCAATGTGTCATTGGTGAGGTGGCGTAGTCTGTAGCCATAAATATTGAGCCTAAAAGCAGACCTCCTGTCATAATTTGAGTTAAAGGGTCAGCCATTATAATAGGGTTATGGGCGTACAGAGGCCAGGTGAATAGTGCCACTGTGGCAAGTATGCTTATTGGAATATGCCAGGTTATTGTCTTGGTGCATAGCAGATAGATGAAACCTATTATGAGTGCTATGGCACAAACCTCACCCATACTGCCGCCTATATTTCCTAACAGAAGGTGCAGATAGTCTGGAACAGATTCAAATGCTGTGGTGGCACTCTTTATGGCAGTGGCTGATGAGGTGGAGTCAACATCAAGCCCCGCTATCTCTTTTATGTATGAGAGTGGTGTGGCTCCTGTCTCAGCATCCAAATAATGGAGGTTAAATGGTATCGGCCTGGGCCAAGTGGTCATCTCGGCAGGAAATGAAATAAGCAGGAATACACGCCCTACAAGTGCAGGGTTGAACGGATTGCAACCCAAACCGCCGAATGCCATTTTGCCTATTCCTATAGCAAATGCCGCACCAAGAATAATTATCCACCAAGGCAGGTTTGACGGCAAGTTGAATGCCAACAGAAGACCTGTAAGAATGGCTGAACAGTCAGATATTGTAGGCTCCCTTTTCAAAAGGAACTTAGTAATCAGATACTCAAAAAGCACACAGGAAGCAATGCTGATAAGACTTACAATCAATGCTCCTATTCCAAAATAATACAACGATGCCAGATATGCTGGAACCAAGGCTATTATTACATTAAGCATTGTTCTGCTTACACTGCCTTGTGCGTGCGTATGTGGGGAAGGGGAAATATACATTGTTTAATCGTTTAATCGTTTAATCGATTCACCGATTCACCGGTTCACCGATTCACCAGTTTGTTATTTATTGTTTCTATTTTTCATTATAGCCATTACTTGTGCTTTGCCAAGGCGTACATAATCAAGTAACGGACGGTTACTTGGACAAGAGAATGCACAGCAACCGCATTCAATACAATCAAATATAGCGTGGGCTTCAGCCTCGTCATACATTTTAAGTTTGCTCATTTTTGAGAGCAGATAAGGTTCAAGTCCCATAGGGCATGCCTCAACACATTTTCCGCAACGCATACAGTTTGTCTCTTTGCCCCTTACTGACTCCTTTTCATCAAGCATTACAACAGCCGATGTGCGTTTGTTGGCAGGAGTGTTCACACTTATCATAGAGCGTCCCATCATAGGACCACCGCAAATAAGTTTCCCTGTTCCGTCAGGTATTCCGCCAGCCATTGCAACAGCATCAGCAAGCGGAGTTCCTATTCTTAAAATAAAGTTTCCAGGGTTTGCAACCTTCTTGCCGCTTACAGTCAAGGCTATCTCCATTATAGGCTTGTTCTTTTGTACAGCCTCATATACCGCAAAAACAGTGGCTACGTTTTGAACCACCACACCTGTGGCTGCAGGAATTGCTCCGCTGCGTACAACTCTGCCTGTTAGGGCATGGATAAGCTGTTTCTCTCCACCTTGCGGATATTTCATTTTTAATGCCTCAACGCTTATCTGAACGCCGTCAGTATTGTATTTTGGAAGAAGTGATTTCAAATGTTCAATTGCATCCTTCTTATTGTTCTCCACGCCTATAATAGCCTTGTTAATGCCAAGTGCCTTCAAAATTATTTTTACACCAACTATGACCTCATTTCCTTTTTCAAGCATAAGGCGGTGATTGTGAGTTAAATACGGCTCGCATTCAACGGCATTTACAATAAGTGTGTCAATTTTTGCATCCTTTGGAGGCATAAGTTTTACTTGAGTAGGGAAACAAGCGCCACCTAATCCCACAATGCCTGATGCGGTTATTTTATCCAATATCTCCTTTGCCTCAAGTTTGCATTCAGTAATAAGAGTGTCAGATTTGTCAATGTTTTCCATCCAGTCATCGCCCTCAACGGTAATTATAACACAGTTATGCAAAACGCCCCATGCGTCTCTGACATTCTCTATTTTCTTAACCGTTCCGCTTACGGAACTATGTACAGCCGCCGATACAAACCCTCCAGGATTTCCAATAGTCTGTCCTGCCTTAACCTTGTCTCCAACAGCAACGCATGGAACTGCAGGAGCACCAATGTGTTGGTCAAGCGGAATAATGACTTCAGAAGGTATTGGTACATATTTGAAAGGTACCGATGCCGTAATCTTATTCTCTTTTGGATGTATACCTCCTAATCTAAATGTCTTCATTTCTCATCCTCCTTTGTTTTAAGTGGTGGAAAATTTTCCACAACAATAGCCCCTGTAGGACATTCACTTACACATTTGCGGCACAAACGGCATTTCATAGTGTCAATATGAGCAAGATTGTTTGTTATTGTAATAGCCTCAAACTGACAAACCTTTGCACATTTTCCGCAACCAATACAGGCGTTAGGGCAATCCTTGCGGGCAATGGCTCCCTTGTCCTCATTTGTACATTTTACATAAATCTGTCTGTTCTTAGGCCATTTTTTTCTAAGTTCAATAATATGTTTAGGACAAGCCTTTACACACGATGCACATCCTGTACATTTGTCAGCATCAACAACAACACTTCCCGTTTCATAATTAATGCTTATTGCTCCAAACTGACAAGCCTCCACACAATCACCAAATCCAAGGCAAGAGTATGGACAGGTGCTTTCACCGCTGTAAAGAGTTTGTGAAATGCGGCAGTTCATAGAGCCGTCATACTTGTTTGATGTAGGACGGTCATTACAAACGGTCTGGCACTTTACAACTGCAACCATTGGAGTGGATTCTGCTGCCTCCATACCAAGAATGGCTCCCACCTTCTTCATTGTTTCCGCACCGCCTACAGGGCAGCTCAAACCCTCAAGAGATGTGGCTTTTACGCATCGCTCGGCAAAATTACGACAACCGGCACTTCCGCAACCGCCACAGTTTGCTCCTGGAAGCACTTCCTGCACTTGGTCAATTCTTGGGTCCTCCTCAACCTTGAACTTCTGCAGCAGAACATACAGAAGCACGGCTGACACCAATCCTATTACCGTAAGAATTAATATTGAATATAAAACCGTCATTGTTTCTTCAATTCAAATTTGATAGTCTTGTTTAATTTATTCTTATGAAAATACAGTATTCCAAAATATGCCGCAACTGACAGTAGGGCGGCAATCGCCGATTCCCCTTCTCCTGCACCAGCTGCCATTGCCCCAAACAGTACTCCAATAATTATTATTAAAGGAAATATGTAAGCAAACAGCGTAACCAGGAAACCCTGATTTCTTGAAATTTCAACGGTAACTTTGTCACCAACGCTATAATCACCGGCATTTGTGCAACCGCATTCAATAACTTTCTCCTTACTGTTTGAAAGGTTACATAACGTTTTTGCCGCACATCCGCCACACGCACTTTCCTGACATATCTGTATCTTTACAGACTGACTGGAAACACTGACAACAGTACCTGGTTTTTTCATTCCACAAAGTTACTCAATTTTTTTCAGATAGTTGTCTCTTGTGGCAGAGAAAGTTTTCATACAATTTTCAGGGATTGGCTCCACAGAAGGAGACTCCATTTTAAGAGGGTTTATAGGAGTTCCGTTTTTCCACACTCTAAAGTCAAGATGCGGACCTGTAGATGCACCTGTACTACCCACATAACCAATTACTTGCCCTTGTTTTACATGGTCGCCCACTTTTAATCCTTTAGCGTATCCGCTCAAATGAAGATAGGCAGTGGTATAAACGCTGTTATGCTTAATCTTAATGGTGTTTCCTCCACCTCCTTTATAAGCCTTGAACACCACCTTGCCGTCACCTATACTCCAGACAGGCGTGCCTTTTGGTGCGGCGTAATCAACACCGGTATGTGGTCTGACAGTCTTGTATATAGGGTGTTTTCTTGTATATGTGAATGTTGAAGAAATGCGTTTGAAGTTCAAAGGTGCCTTAAGAAATGCCTTACGCAGGCTTTTGCCATCCTTGTCCCAATATCCATGGTAGTTAAGTGTGTCATATTTAATTGCATAATAGTCAGTTCCGTTATGCAGAAATTTAGCGGCATAAACAGTTCCTATACCTATACATTTGCCGTCAACATACTGCTCAGTGTAATAGACTGTAAATGCGTCACCCTTCTGAATGCCAAAGAAATCTATGGTCCATGCATAAATGTCAGATAACTCAGAAGCAATGTTTATATTTAGTCCGTTTTGTGCAATGGCATTCCATAATGAAGATTCTATAGTGGCAGATGACACCATCTCCTTAACCTCAACAGGCTTGTTGTATGTATATCCTTTCAGAGTGTCTCCAAGTTCAATTATAGAGTAGTTTATCAGTGAATTTTGATATACAAAATACTTTGGATTCTCTAATGCGTTATGCAGAGTGTCTGTCTCATTGGCATAAAAAACGGTATATTGATTGCCTGACCTCACTCTTTTGGCATTAAATACTGAATCGGGTAGAAACTGCATGTTATATGCAACCTTTTGGTCTATCCCAAGTGAATTGAATAGAGTGGAAATGCTTTCTCCGTCTTGAAGCACACCTTCAACTTTGGTCAGGTTGTCAGTGCATATTCCGTATTCGTATGTGTGTGTAATCTCTATTTTCTCTTGCTCTTGAGCAGTCTTTTCATTAGTGTTTCCGCACGATGCAAAAATTAGTGGTACAATAGCTGAAAAAAGTATTGAAATCCTTCTCATATTAGGGTGTTTCTTTTTTGTATATGCAAAGATAATGTAATTTTTTGAAAAATGTCTGCATTTAATTATCTTTGTAGCCCGAATGGCAGAATATCTATACATATTTGATACAACACTGAGAGATGGAGAGCAGTCAGCAGGCTGTCAACTAAGCACAGTGGAGAAAATAAGGATAGCAAAGGCATTGGAAAAACTTGGTGTTGATGTTATTGAGGCAGGTTTCCCCGCTTCAAGTCCAGGTGACTTTAACTCAGTGGTTGAGGTGTCTAAAGCGGTATCGGAGTCTGTTGTATGTGCGTTGACAAGATGTAATAAAGATGATATTGATTTGGCTGTCAAGGCATTGCAATTTGCAAAAAAGAAGAGGATTCAGACAGGCATAGGCACATCAGACTATCATATAAATTATAAGTTCGGCACTACAAGAGAGAATATTCTGAAGACAGCAGTAGAGTGTACGGCATACGCAAAACAGTTTGTTGATGAAGTTGAGTTCTATTGTGAGGATGCCGGCAGAACAGATAATGCCTTTCTTGCACAGATTGTTGAGGCGGTCATAAAGGCAGGTGCCTCAATAATAAATATTCCCGATACTACAGGATATTGCCTTCCTGAAGAGTTTGGTGCCAAAATCAAGTATCTGAAAGATAATGTTAAGGGTATAGACAATGTTCTTATATCTGTACATTGCCATAATGATTTGGGTATGGCAACGGCATTGGCATTGGCAGGTGTTGAAAATGGAGCAAGACAAGTTGAATGTACAATAAACGGAGTGGGAGAGAGGGCTGGTAACACAGCCTTGGAGGAGATATGTATGATTCTTAGATGCCACTCTGAAGTGGGAGTTGATACGGGTATCCGCACCAAATATTTGGTTGAAACCAGCCGATTGGTGTCAAATCTGATGAACAATCCTGTGCAGGCAAATAAGGCAATAGTAGGCAGAAATGCGTTTTCTCACTCTTCTGGCATACATCAGGACGGTGTCATTAAGAATCGTGAGACATACGAGATAATTAATCCTAAGGATGTGGGGGCGGATAAGTCTCAACTTGTTTTGACTGCACGCAGTGGTAGGGCTGCACTTAAAAGCAGATTAAGGAAATTAGGTATCGATGTGTCAAATGATATAAATGTTGACGGTATTTATGCAAAATTCATAAGACTTGCAGACAGTAATCGTGAAATAACAGACAATGATATAATTGCCATTTCAGGTCAGGATGTAAAGAAGGTTAGACCTGTTACAATATTAAGACACAATGTATCTTCTGCTCTTGGAGAGGGGGCAAAAGCCTATTTGAAACTTCTTATAAAGGGAGAGGAAAAAGAGGCTGAGGCTACAGGAAACGGTCCTGTAGATGCTTCAATCAAGGCATTGAAGAAACTTGTGGGAGATAAGATGACACTTCAGGAGTTTACCATACAGTCAATGAACCGCGGTAGTGATGATATTGGTAAGGTTTATATGCAGGTATTGTACAACAATAACCTGTATTATGGTTTTGGAGCATCGTCTGACATTGTATTGGCATCACTGAGTGCATATATTGATGCAGTAAACCAATTCATATAATGGAAAACAGAGTTCAAATACTTGACACAACTTTAAGAGACGGAGAGCAGACTTCAGGGGTCTCTTTTGCTATGCAGGAGAAACTCAGCATAACCAGACTTTTGCTTGAAGATGTAAATGTTGATAGGGTTGAGATTGCTTCTGCAAGGGTTTCTGACGGAGAAATGCTTGCTGCAAAAAAAGTGGCTGCGTGGGCAAATTCAAAGAATTTGATTGACAGAATTGAGATTTTAGGATTTGTTGACGGTACTGTTTCTGTTGATTGGATTTGTAATGCAGGGCTTAAGGTCATAAATCTGCTTTGCAAAGGCTCATCAAAACATTGCCTTAAGCAACTTGGTAAGACAGAAGATGAGCATTTATCTGATATTGAGCATGTTATAAACTACGCTACAAGTAAGGGAATTAAGGTTAATCTATATCTTGAAGATTGGAGCCATGGAATGGAGCAGGACAAGCAGTATGTGTTCAAGTTTATTGACAGCCTTAGGAACTACAATGTTGAGCGTTTTATGCTCTCTGACACTCTTGGTATTCTGAACCCCGATACAACGTATGAATATTGCTCAGAAATGCTGCAACGATACCCTAATCTGCACTTTGATTTTCATCCTCATAATGATTACGGGCTTGCTGTAGCAAATGTTTATGCTGCAATTAAGGCAGGAATAAGAACGGTTCATACAACTGTAAACGGACTTGGAGAACGTGCCGGCAATGCCGCTTTGTCAAGTGTATTGCCTGTAATTCATGACCAACTGAAACTACAGACATCAATAAAAGAGAATCAGATTAACAGGGTAAGCAAGTTAGTGGAGACTTATTCAGGCATTCATATTCCAAAGAATGCACCTGTAGTGGGGGAGAATGTGTTTACTCAGGTAAGTGGTGTTCATGCTGACGGCGATTATAAGGACAATCTGTATTGCAATGGCTTGAAGCCTGAACGTTTTGGCAGGGAGCGTGAATATGCACTTGGCAAGATGTCTGGCAAGGCTAACATCAAGAAGAATCTGGAGGCTCTTGGAATAGACCTTGATGAAGCCCAAATGAAACTTGTTACTGACCGTATTATTGCCTTAGGAGACAAAAAACAGATAGTTTCACAAGATGATTTGCCTTATATAGTTTCTGACGTGTTAAAGGGTGCGAATACAGAAGAAAAAGTTAAAATAAATAACTATTCGCTATCTCTTGCCCAAGGTCTTAAACCAGTTGCCAATGTTGCTGTTGAAATTGACGGCAAAACCTATCAGGAGTCCGCATCGGGTGACGGTCAGTATGACGCCTTTATGAAGGCTCTTTGGAAAATATATGACGGACTTGGCAAACAACACCCAATACTGAAAGACTACAATGTTACAATTCCTCCAGGTGGTAGGACAGACTCTTTTGTTCAGACAATAATTACATGGAATTACAACGGAAACATTTTCAAAACCCATGGTTTTGACGCTGACCAAACTGAGGCTGCAATTACTGCAACAAAAAAGATGCTGAATATTATTGCATCAGATAGGCTTTGAAGTCCTCAAACTCCTTTGTCATTGGAACACTCTGTTTTGTACCCTTCATAAATTCCTGCAGTTTTTGAGGAATCTCAACTTTTATTCCAAGAATATTCTCAACTTTTTCAAGGAACTTGGCAGGGTGGGCGGTTTCAAGGAATATACCTGTTTCTCCTGGTTTTAATCCATCTTTTAACGCTTGCCAGCCACATGCTCCGTGTGGGTCAAGAATATATTTGTTTGCTTTGTAGCAGTTTTGTATAGCCTCTGCAATTTGTGGGTCAGAGTAACGGCAACCTGAAATGTCAGCACAAATAGCCTCATGTGAACCGTATAGGGCAAGTACACGGGCAAAATTGCTTGGGTCACCTACGTCCATTGCATTTGCAAGTGTTGCAACTGAAGGTCTTGGAGTATATACACCTGTATTCAAATACTGAAGGAATATGTCATTGCTGTTGTTGGCGGCAATAAAGCGTTTTACAGGTAGCCCCATTCTTTTGCCGAACAATCCTGCCGTTATGTTTCCAAAGTTACCGCTTGGAACGCAAATTACACAGTTGTCTGCCTTGCCAAGTCTCTTTAGTTGTGCATAGCCATAGAAATAGTAAAATGCCTGAGGCAGGAATCTTGCCACGTTTATAGAGTTTGCAGATGTGAGTTTCATCTTCTTGTTTAACTCTTCATCCATAAACGCACTTTTTACAAGTCTTTGGCAGTCATCAAATGTGCCGTCAACCTCAATGGCTGTGATGTTTTTACCAAGTGTAGTGAATTGGCACTCCTGAATTTTGCTCACTTTGCCTTTAGGATATAATACGAATACACGTATTCCGTCTACACCCAAAAAGCCATTCGCAACGGCACTGCCTGTATCGCCGCTTGTTGCTACAAGAACATTCACAAGACCGCCTTTATTCTCTTTCTTTATGAAATAGCCTAACAAGCGGGACATGAAACGGGCACCTACATCCTTAAAGGCAAGTGTAGGACCATGGAAAAGTTCAAGTGAATATATATTATCTTCAACTTTTACAAGCGGCACATCAAAGGAGAGTGTGTCATAAACTATCTGTTTAAGACTTTCAGCATCTACATCCTCTCCAAAGAATGCATCGGCTACGGCGTATGCAATCTCTTGAAAAGAGAGTTTGTCAATGTTATCAAAAAACTCAGTTGGCATTTTCTTTATTACATCAGGCATAAAAAGCCCTTTGTCACTTGCCAAACCTTTTACAACCGCCTCTTCAAGGCTTACTCCGCTAACTTTTTGATTAGTACTATAGTATTTCATATAATTTGTTTAATCGGTTAATCGGTGAAACGTTTAATCGATTCACCGGTTCACCAGTTCAACGATTCAACATTTATTCAGTACAAGTTTAATGAACTGCTCTCCGCTTATAAGTCCGTACGCTCCTTTCTGAGCCTCTTTTTCACTGTAAAACTCTGTGTCATCAGGTGTCATTCCTGGTCTATAGATGATAAAAGGAACAGGTTTGTTTGTATGCGTTCTGATGGCACAAGGTGTAGGGTGGTCAGGAAGCACTGCAATGGTTACAGGCTCTTTCCAATCCTTTACCGCTTCATATATAGGTCCAATGATACGGCTGTCAAGATACTCAACCGTCTTAACCTTAAGGTCTATGTCTCCCTCATGTCCTGCCTCATCGCTGGCTTCAACATGAAGAAATACAAAATCATCAGTTTTTAGTGCCTCAATAGCCGCTTGAGCCTTGCCCTCATAGTTGGTGTCATAAAGTCCTGTGGCTCCTTTTACATCTATGCTTTTCAGCCCGGCGTACACACCTATACCCTTAATCAAATCAACTGCCGATATTACAGAACCGCTCTTTATACCATATTTTTGAGCCAATGTGTTCATGCTTGGCTTGTAGCCTGGAGACCATACCCATATACTGTTTGCAGGGTCTTTGCCTTCAGCAATACGCTTCTTGTTAATTGGGTGGTCTTTAAGCAACTGCATTGATTTAAGTGTAAGTTCATTCAACTTGTCTGCCGTTTCTTGTGCTTCCTGGCAATTTGCCTTTATCATAACACTCCGATACGGAGTACCCGGTACATCATGTGGCGGGGTACAGGTTATGCGCTTGTCACCGCCTTTCATTTTCAGCAGATGTTTGAATGTTATGCCACTATGGAATGAGAAAATGCCTCCTCCAAGTTTCTCTTGCAGAAAATCTATAAGAACTTTGGCTTCCTCAGTTGAAATGTATCCGGCTGAATGGTTTTTGATGTTTTCACCTTCAATACATATCAGATTGCACCTCATAGCCATCTCTCCCGGTTCTATGTTCACTCCCATGCTTGCCGCTTCAAGTGAGCCTCTTCCTTCAAAGCATTTGGCAACGCTGTAGCCTAAAACCTCCATATTGGCAATTTCACTGCCTGGCTTAAAGCCGTCAGGCACTGTTGCAAAGATTCCGCATCTGCCTTTCTTTGCAAGCATATCCATATATGGGGTTTTTGCCGCCTCAATGACGGTTTTGCCACCTAATTTAGAAATAGGCTCGTCCGCCATTCCATCGCCCAAAATTATTATAGACTTCATAAATTGTGCAAATATGTTACATTGATGTATTGTGTGTTATTATGCTATTATTAAAAAATAATTTTAGGCGATACAAATTTTAATTTAGTATCTAAATTAAAATTTGGTATCCTTTTATTATTGGGGGACACCCCCAAACCCCTGCGTGCTTCGCACGGCACACTGATGTGTGCTGTCGCTACGCTCCGTAATTGTAAATATTATATATTAAATATTGTTTTTTACTATACAAACGGAACACACTGCGAGCCACCGCACAAAACCACATAGTTTTGGAGGCACGAACTGGGAACGAAGTTCCGCATTAGTGAGTCTCCGAACAAAACTGTGGTTTTGAAGGGGTTAACAGCGAGCAATTTGTGTGGAGTTTGTATAGTAAAAAACATAATATTAATTTCTGAATTTTTGATAGAATTTTGGAATAGCCTCCTCAACTATTTTAAGGGTTTCTTCCATTGTACCTTTGTATTCCGCTCCAGAGGCATTGATATGACCGCCACCGCCAAACAGTTCCTTTGCCATTACATTTACATCAAATGTGCCTTGTGAACGGAACGATAATTTAATTATATCCTTCTCCTCTTTCAAGAATATGCTTACAAACACATGGTCAATTGAAAGTGGCATGTTAACAAACCCCTCACTGTCACCAGGCTGATATCCAAACTGCTGCATCTCTTTGTAATTCAATGTTATAACGGCAGTGTGATATTCATTGTATACTTTCATTTTATTATATAGAACATATCCCATCAGTCTCATTCTGTTTTCAGAATAGTTGTTGAACGCCTGCCTGTAAATGGCATCCTTGTCAACACCTTTCTTAAGTAACTCATAGAAAATGGAATACATGTCAGGCTCATTTGAATTGAAGGCAAGACCTCCTGTATCGGTGAGCATTCCGTTACAAATACATTGGGCACACTCCAAACTCATATCCTGAAAGTAACCCATACGGCAAATCAAACGGAAAATAAGTTCACTTGTAGAGGCAATCTCAGGGTGGGAGATGGTAACGTCACAAAAATCTCCATGGTTTCTGTGGTGGTCAACCAAAACCTTTTTTGCCTTGCATTCAACAATCAGATTCTCTAAGTCTCCAACTCTGTTTGGAAAGTTGAAGTCAAGACAGAATAGCAAATCACACTCGTCAAGCACCTTTTTGGCAATGTCAGGTCTTGTTTCATAATTAATGATATTGTCTGCACTTGGCAGTGATTTGAAGAAACCTGGAATACCGTCAGGTAGAATTACAGTAGCCTCCTTGCCTTGCGTGTAAAGAAAATGGTATAGGGCAAGAGAAGAGCCGATGGCATCGCCGTCAGGTCTTTTATGTGATACTATGGCAACTTTTGATGCTTTGTGTATCAGTTTCAGCACTGCTATTATTTGCTCTTCAGGTATAACTTTTGTTATCATACGTACAAACCATTTTAATCTGTAAAGTTAGTGATTTTATGTGAATTTATTGTCAATTTAAGCGTTTTTTGTTGTAAAAATTGCGAAAATGCAAAATATAACGATATAAACGGCAAAAATTTGCCATGTTTTAAGGCTTACATCGTAAATGACAGAGAAGGGCATGTCAACTACAGATTGTACACCTTTTGTAAGCATCGTGGTAACAAAATCTGTTAAAATTCCAATAAATGAGGCTGTTTTTACAGTCCATCCAAATATTAGAATTGTGGCACCGCAGTATATTAAGACAAATGCGGCTGGAATAACTATAAAGTTGGTTATCAGGCTATAGACAGGAATCTGGTGGAAGTAGGCAACGGTCAAGGGTAGTGTTCCTATCTGGGCCGCCGCCGATACGGCACACATTCCCCAAGCCCAAACAAGTACCTTGTTTCTGAATTCAAAGAGGTTGAATATCTTTGGGTAAAATAGTAGTATTGATATTACAGCAGAGTAACTTAGCTGAAATCCAACGTCAAACAGATATAATGGTTTGAAAAGCAACATGAAAAACGCCGATGCAAAAACAGCGTTCAAACTTAGATTGTGCCTTTCAAGAATATATGAGCCTGAAATAAGACTGAACATAAAAGCGGAACGAATGACACTTGCAGGCAGTCCGCATAAGAAGGCATAGAGCCATAGGCAAGCAATCACTATAATGTGACTGATGACAAACAACCATCTTTTGTAAGGGAACTTTGACGCTATCCAAAGCAGTATCATATAAATGATACCTACATGAAGTCCGCTTACTGCAAGCACATGAGAGCCGCCTGAAAGAGAAAATGCATCCTTTACATCTTTGCTAAGTTCATCCTTTTTGCCAAGTGTTATTGCAGAAAGAATGGGTAGAGTATCTTCATTTACATTCTTTCTGTAAATATCAACCAATTTTTCCCTCACATCAAGCGCTTTTGCCTCAAATTTGGAGATGTCATTTGCGTGAGACTTTCTATATTGATAAATTTGGTATGAAGAAACCTTTTTATGGGCTAACTCCTTTGGAATGGATACATTATAAATTGAAATGCCACAGGCAATCAGTACAAGAAAAATAGCACAGCCCTTCAAATGCCTATAATTGTAAAGTTCCTTCCTCTCATAATACCCCGATACCAAATAAACAGCAAACCCAGCCACCATTAGACAGAATGCAGGCGTATAACTATAAGAATACCAGCCTATTGCTATGCCTATAACAAAAGGGACAATTATCCTTAAAAAAGGAGTTTGATGAGATTCAAATGTCATTGAGTTTAGAGTTCTGATTCTGTCTGGGGGACAGCATGCAGGCAGAACCCTAAAGATTTTATTACCTTAAAGTTGTTTCAACTTATGAATTGTTTCAATTGGATTTTCAGACTTGAATACAAAGTTTCCTGCCACAAGAACATCTGCTCCGCATTCAATCAGTTTCTTGCCAGTCTCCAAGTTTACGCCACCATCAATCTCAATAAGGGCTTTTGAGTTTTTGCGGGCTATAAGTTCCTTTAACTGAACTGTTTTGCTTAGAGTACCCTCAATAAACTTTTGACCACCGTATCCCGGATTTACAGACATAAGCAACACCATATCCACATCTGATACTATATCTTCAAGCAGACAAACCGGTGTGTGAGGATTCAGAGTTACGGCAGCCTTTGCACCTGTAGCCTTTATTTTTTGAATTGTACGGTGCAGATGAGTGCATGCCTCATAGTGGACATTTATGTAACTTGCCCCAACTTTTGCAAAGTTTTCAATGAACTTGTCAGGCTCAACAATCATAAGGTGAACATCCAACGGTTTGGTGCATAGTTTGTTGAACGATTCAATGACCGGAAAACCAAATGAAATGTTGGGAACAAACACTCCGTCCATAATGTCAAGGTGAAGCATATCAGCCTCACTCTTGTTAATCATCTCAATGTCAGCCGCTAAATGAGCAAAGTCAGCAGACAATAATGAAGGTGCAATAAGACTCATAATCCTGTATTAATTTTTGAGACTATAAAGATAGTGAAAATCTTGCGAACTTACACTATTTTGCACAGGATAAATTTCAGCAAATTGCAGAATTGCGTCAATTGTGCTTTGTTTTGGAGTATGGATTCCGTTAAAATTAATGTTTGATAAAAAATCAGTAGAGTAGCAATTTGTCATAGGCGTCATATTTTAACTAATAACGCATAACTGTCTTGATTTATTGCATCAACCTATGAAATTTTTTTCTTTTGCCAATTTCCTCATATTGAGTATGGCGTAGCGCATTCTGCCTAATGAAGTGTTTATACTACAGCCAAGTTCTTCAGAAATCTCCTTGAAACTTTTATCTTCATAAAATCTTAACCTGATTATTTCCTGTTGGTTTTCAGGAAGATAATCAACCAAAGACAGCAAATCACTTTGTGTTTGGTCTTCAATAAGAAAGTCCTCTATATTGCCGTCACTTATATCTTTATTGTTCAGTAGAGTAAAATCTTCATTCTCTGCCGATACCAAATTACTGCTGACCGATGCCCTCATATAATCCATAACCAGGTTATGTGCAATTCTCAACACCCAATAACGGAATTTTCCAAGTTCATTATATGACCTGTTACGGATACACGCAATCACTTTAATAAAAGTTTCTTGAAAAATGTCATTGCTATCATCCTCATTTTTGACATAGGAATATATGTGGTTGAATATAAAGTCCTTATGTCTGAGTAGAAGATACCCAAATGCCTCATTGTCACCGTCTGCGTAGAGCTTTACCAACTCTTCATCAGCCATCTCATTATAAGATGCCATTGTGTTACTGTTTAAAGTTTGTTGGGTAAAGTATGTGACCTATAGGCAATTGGTTTTAAGTTTTACACGACAAATGTATGTGATTTTTTTCAAATCAACAAATTTTTGAGGAATAATGTTATGAAAACATCTTTTCAATGTCCTCTTTATAACGCTCCAATGCTTGTGGTCGTTTGACTTTTAGGGTAGGTGTAAGCAGTTTATTCTTTACAGTCCATTCCTCCGATACCAGACAGAAACGCTTGATTTTTTCTGTGTCGCCAAGAAATGCATTGTATTTTTTCACCTCTTCATTAATTCTTGCTTTAACTCTATCATTTTCAATAACTTTCTCATCGGATTCGTATGGTACTTTATGTGATTTGCACCATGATTTGAGAAAGTGGAAACTTGGAGATATGACTGCTGCGGCAAATTTCTGATTTTCGCCAACAACCATAATATTGTCTATAAATGGTGATTGGGCAAAAATCTCCTCAATAATAAAAGGATTTATATATTTACCCATTGAAGTCTTAAAAATGCCTTTTAGACGCCCTGTAACAGTAAGCTGTCCTTTGCTGTTCAACTTTCCTGTATCGCCGGTGTGGAACCAACCATCTTCATCAATTACCTGCTTTGTTAAATCAGGAGCCTTATAATAGCCTTTCATTACATTGTCTCCACGACAAATTATTTCATTGGTTTCAGGGTCAATCTTAACTTCAACACCCTTAAGAGGCTTTCCTACAGTGCCAAATGCAAGCCCGTCCTCTTCTTTTGTGCTGACAGCAATTACAGGTGATGTTTCAGTTAGTCCGTAACCTTCAAAAATAGGCATGCCTATGGCAGAAAAGAACGCACATAACTTAGGTTGCAGTGCGGCACCTCCGGAAACAACAATATCAAAGTTTCCGCCAATGGATTCTCTCCATTTTGAAAATACAAGGTCATCAGCAATCTTATATAATCCTGTGTATGCATGCAGGTGCATTTCCCTTTTATAGTTTCTGGCTAATTTTATAGCCCAGAAATATATTTGACGTTTTGCATAAGGCAATTTCTTTCCTGCTGCAAATATTTTGTCATATATTTTTTCAAGCACGCGAGGAACACAAGTCATTATGTTTGGATTAACCTCTTTTATGTTCTCCGTTATTGTACCAATACTCTCAGCGTAGTAGATTTCAATGCCGCAATATTGATACATGTATACCATCAGTTTTTCGTATGCATGGCAAAGAGGAAGAAAACTGAACGCTTTTTTACACCATGGAGCAGGTATTGTGGCAATGGATTTTACTTGCATTACAATGTTTTTATGAGTAATCATTACGCCCTTAGGCATTCCTGTAGTGCCTGAGGTGTAGATTATACAACAAACATCATCTTCAGTAACTGTTGATTTTATTTGGACAATTTCAGGCAATCTCTTTTCTATGCAGGTTTTGCCTAATGCAATAAGTTCAGCCAAATATTTATGTCTGCCACGGTCTTTGAAAGTGTATATGCCTCTAATTGTAGGAACAGTAGGCAGAATGCTCTCAATTTTTCTGAGCAATTCTTCTCCTTCAGAAAATACGTAAGTTATTTCAGCGTGATTAAGAATGTAGTTGTAATCAGATGCACTGATAGTAGGGTATATGGGTACAGGAATGGCTCCTATTTGCATAATACCCATGTCTATCATGTTATATTCAGACCTTGATGTGCTTATTATGGCAATTTTATCGCCTCTTTTAACACCTATTTCAAGAAGACCGGCACTAATCAGATTTGTAGTTTCAATGTATTGGTCAATACTATACTTGTGCCATTCCCCATCCCTTTTATGTGCTAACGCCACTTGCTGAGTAGGGTTTATCTCTTTGTATCTGTCTAAAATATCAAAAAGTCTGGTTACTTCCATCTTTAATTTTTAACCGCTTCAGAACCACCTGCAATATCAATAAGTTCAGATGTTATAGCCTCTTGTCTTGCCCTGTTATACATTTGAGTTATTTCCTCCAACAGTTTTTGAGCATTGTCAGATGCCGCTTGCATTGCAGTTGTACGGGCACCGAATTCTGCTGTTGACGAATCAAGTAATGTGGCAAAGAACATTATTTTTACAACAATAGGAACAAGGTTCTCAACAAATGTCTTTGCATCAGGTTCAACAAAATAAAGTCTGTTTGAATCACCGCTTTCAGCGTTTATAGTAGCCAAAGGCAAGAATTGGTCAACAGTAGGCACTTGGTAACCGGCATTCTTGTAGTGGTTGTATAACAGTTCAATTCTGTCAAACACGCCATTTTGAAAATTCTCAACAAGTGATTCCGCTACCAAACTTGATGCGGCATAATCAGGCTTTTCACACAGTGAAACATGTGAGTTGTCAACTTCAATAGTTGGAAATTTTATTTTAATGAGCTTTAACGCTTCTTTTATCTTTTTACCTACAGGTATGACAGTTACATGTCTGCCAAGTGCAATATGCTCCTCAATCTGCTTGGTCAGAAGCTTTGTTATATTGGAATTAAAGGCACCGCACAATCCTGTGCTTGATGAAATTGCTATCAACGCAACATTCTTTACCTCTCTTTCAACAGACAATGACACCTTGAAATTCTCATCATCAATGGACCCCAAATATCTGGCAAGAACCTCATACAGTTTGTTCTTGTACGGCAGCGTTTTAAGTGTTCTGTCCTCTGCCTTATGCAATTTTGCGGCGGAAACCATCTTCATTGCTGAAGTGATTTTAAGAGTAGATGTAACAGAACCTATTCTTGCCCTTATTTCCTTTAATGAACCCATTATTTGCTTTCCTTATATTGTTCAGCAATAGCCAAAGCCTCTTTTGTCAGTATTTCCTTTACATTGTCATCAATGTTGCCTGCCTTAAGAACATCAAGAACATCCTTTTTGTGCTTAACAGACATTATTTCAAGGAATTTCTTTTCAAATTCAGATACCTTTTCAACAGGAACATCCTTTAACAAGGCATTTGTTCCACAGAAAATTATTGCAATCTGCTCTTCTGCTGTAAGAGGTGAGTATTGTGGTTGTTTAAGAATCTCAACATTCTTTTTACCCTTATCAAGAGTTGCAAGAGTTGATGCGTCCAAATCACCGCCGAATTTGCTGAATGATTCAAGTTCACGATACTGAGCCTGGTCAAGTTTCAAAGTACCTGCAACCTTCTTCATTGATTTTATTTGTGCGTTACCACCTACTCGTGATACAGAGATACCAACGTTAATTGCAGGGCGTACACCTGAGTGGAACAGACCAGACTCAAGGAATATCTGACCGTCAGTAATTGAAATTACGTTGGTTGGAATGTAAGCGGAAACGTCACCTGCCTGAGTTTCAATAATAGGAAGAGCAGTAATGGAACCTCCACCCTTGACAATATCCTTTATTGATTCAGGTATATCATTCATTTTGCGTGCAACACTATCATTGGCAATAATCTTAGCGGCACGTTCAAGAAGTCTTGAGTGCAGGTAGAAAATATCACCAGGATAAGCCTCACGTCCTGAAGGACGACGAAGTATCAATGAAACCTCACGATATGCAACAGCCTGTTTTGACAAATCATCATAAATAATCAGTGCATGACGACCTGTATCTCTGAAGTACTCTGCAATTGCAACACCTGCGTATGGAGCATAGAACTGCATTGCTGCAGGGTCAGACGCTGTGGCAGATACAACAATTGTATATTTCATTGCATCGTATTGTTCAAGTGTCTGAACAAGGTTTGCAATAGTTGAACTTTTTTGACCGATACCTACATATACACAGTAGATTGGTGTACCGTTTTCAAAGTTCTGTTTTTGGTTTATTATGGTGTCTATTGCAATGGCTGTCTTACCGGTCTGACGGTCACCAATGATAAGTTCACGCTGACCACGACCAATAGGAATCATAGCGTCAATAGCCTTAAGACCTGTTTGTAGAGGCTCATTTACGGGCTGACGGAAAATCACTCCGGGAGCCTTACGCTCAAGAGGCATCTCATACGCCTTGCCTTCAATAGGTCCCTTGCCGTCCAACGGCTCTCCTATGGTGTTTATTACACGACCAAGCATGCCTTCCGATGCCATAATAGAGGCAATACGCTTTGTCCTTTTAACCGTATATCCCTCTTTTACAAGCGATGTGGCTCCAAGAAGCACAATACCAACATTGTCTTCCTCAAGGTTTTGAACAATACCCATAACACCGCCTTCAAATTCAACAAGCTCATTAGCCTGTACGCTGTTGAGTCCAAAAACACGTGCCACGCCATCGCTCACTTGAAGAACCTTACCAACTTCTTCAAACTCTAACTTATCTTTGAAACCATCAAGTTTTTGTTTCAGTACGCTTGATATTTCACTTGGTTTAATGTCCGGCATAATATTCCAGTTTGTTTAATTGTCCTTTAATACTTGCATCCAAGCGGTTTCCGTCAATGTCAAGAATAAAGCCTCCAATCAGATTCTCATCAACAGAGGAACGAATCTCAATATTTTTTGAACCGCTTAGTTTTGAAATGTATTTCTTAATTGAGTCAACGGCCTCCTTAGAGAGTTCCGTTGCACTTTTTATATCGCTGATAACTATATTGCAATCCTTTCTGTACAGAACCTCATACATTTGGACTATACTTGGCAGATAGTCAATGCGTTTCTGCTCAATGACAAATTTAAGGAACCCTGTGGTCTCCTTGTCATTCTTGTCAGAAATTGAAGAAAGCAATAAATCGTACTTCTCTTCATTTGAAATGGTAGGGGAGCAGATAGCCACCTTAAGTTCAGGCAGTTGTTCAAAAGCCTGATTAAGAATACACATTTGAGAGTATACTTTATCAGCCGTTTTGTTCTCCTTTGCACTTAGAAGAAGGGCACGAGCGTATCTTATGGATAATCTTCCGTAATTCATTGCCATTAGCTTGCAGGAGTGTCTTTGTCCATGCCGGCTAACAATGTGTTAATGTATTGAGTTTGAGCCTTTTTGTCAGACAACTCCTTCTTTAACACTTTTTCAGCCATTTCAATAGACAACGCAGCCACTTCTTTTCTTAATTCCTTAATAGCGTTCTCTTTGTCGGTTTTTATTTGTTCTTGAGCAGCCTCAATTATTTTGGCAGCCTCAGATTCGGCTTTTGCTTTAGCCTCTGCAATCATCTGCTTATTGAGGTTTTTGGTTTCCTGAACCATTTTCAGTTGCTCTGCCTGAGCGTCAGCAATTATCTTGTTCCCTTTTTCCTCAAGAGATTCAAGTGTCTTTGCCGCCTCTTCTGCCTTACGCAATGATTCCTCAATGTGTTCCTGACGACTGCTTACCGATTTCAGTATTCCCGGCCAAGCGAATTTGGCAAGTACCACAAAAAGGATGATGAACGCAATAAGCATCCATATCACAAGTCCTGAATCGGGTAAAAAAAGATTCATAATTTTTAATTTTAATGGCACAGTCATACCTTACAATCCCCCTATGCGGATTGTTTGTAATCCGCATTAGGAAGATGCAAAAGTATTACATTAATATTGCCAATGCACAAATAATGATAGCAAACAGAGTTACACCCTCAATAAGAGCGGCGGCGATAATCATACTTGAACGAATGTCACCAGCGGCTTCAGGTTGACGGGAGATAGCCTCCATAGCAGTACCACCTATACGACCGATACCAAGTCCGGCACCAATAATGGCGATAGCGGCACCTATACTTGCTCCCAATTTTGCTAATGATGCGCCAGCAGCACCTGCTGCAGCGGCTTGAAGAATAATACCTAACATAATAAATATAATTTAAAGTTAATAATAATTTCTTAATTAAAGGAGAAAGGAGAGATTTATTTCTCATTTCTCATTTCTTCTTTTACTTGTGCCAGCCCAATGAATATTGCAGACAGCATTGTGAATACGTATGCCTGAATGAATGCAACAAGCAGTTCCAAACAATACATAAACAGTGAAAATGCAATTGAAATGACTGATACGCCTGCTGCAACTGCAATTCCCATTGATGCTGCAAATATGAATATCAAACAAGTTAGCACAAGAATAATCATGTGCCCTGCAAATATGTTGGCAAACAACCTTATCATCAAGGCTATTGGCTTTGTAATGGTTGAAATTATCTCTATTACAGGCATCAATGGAATAGGTGCCTTCAAGAACATTGGAACATCTGGCCAAAGCACCTCTTTCCAATACTCTTTTGTTCCACATATATTGGTAATCAAATATGTAATGACAGCAAGAACCATTGTAATGGAAATGTTACCTGTAAGGTTTGCACCAAACGGGAAAATAGGGATAAGTCCCATAAGGTTGTTTAGCAGAATAAAGAAGAACACAGTAAGCAGATAAGGTGCAAACCGTGCTGAATTTTCACCCAAAGCAGGTTTTATTACGTCCTTTTCAATATACAGTATTACAGCCTCTAACATATTGTGTCCTTTTGAATGTGCAGAAAGCGGCTCTTTCTGATATTTGCGAGACATAGGAACAAATATCAAAATAAGAATTGTACAAGAGAGTAGAAGTGCAAATACATTTCTTGTAATGGACATATCAAACGGACGAACCACCTCGCCTTTTGAGTTTACCTCTACAATTTTGCCGTCATAGTTGCCACCTTTGGCAATGTAAAAGCCGTTGTAGGTATCGCCGTGGGTAACTTTATTTGCTCCAAATACAAACCAGCCACGCTCGGCACTCCTTACAATGACCAAAAGCGGAACAGCAATAGGGTGTCCGTTAATCTCAGTAATGTGATACTCGTAAGCATCGCCAATGTGAGAGAAAATAACATCCTTTGCATTAAATGCACCTTCCTCCTCTTTCTCTTCTTCGGCAAAAACGCTTACCGATACAAGAGAGAGGCAAAGAATAAGCAATATGTTAAGAAAACGCTTCATCGTTTTTCTGTTTTCTGAATTTTTGTACTTAATACCGTTTCCATAACAAGGAATTCAAAATAATAGATAATAACCCTGATAGGTATCCATTTGTCAGGCTCTTTTGCTATAAAGGCATACAATAATATGAATGCTACAACAGTAAAGAATTTGACACCCTTGTATAGAAAAAAATATTTTATGCCTGACTTGTCCGTCAAAAAGTCCTTAACATTCAGTATAAAAACCGTTTGAAATCCGCAATACATTATAGGAATCAAAAGATACCAAAAATTCAGCGGATTGCCGGTCCAGACATAATCTACAATAAATAAAAGAACCTCAGTTACAATTACAGCAATCAGTGTGGCAATAATACCGTTACGTATCATAATGACTCAACGCACGCTGTAACTACATTATCACTGATTTCAACAAATCCGCCCTTGATGTCAAACGCCTTTTTTTCACTATCGGAACTCTCTTGGACTAAAATCTGTCCTTTTTCCAGTAGTGATACAATAGGAGCGTGGTTTTCAAGTGCTGTAAAACTACCGTTTACAGAAGGTAGTGTTACTGCTACAGCATCTCCTGAAAATATGCTTCCGTCAGGTGCGATTATTGAAACTTTCATAAAACCACTCTAATTATTTGTTCTCCTTCAAGAGTTTTTCACCCTTTTCAATAGCCTCTTCTATGGTTCCCACATAGTTGAATGCAGACTCAGGATATTTGTCACATTCACCATCCATAATCATATTGAAGCCCTTGATGGTGTCTTCAATAGATACCATAACACCCTTCATACCTGTAAATTGTTCTGCTACGTGGAATGGTTGTGAAAGGAATCTTTGTACACGTCTTGCACGGTGTACTGCAATTTTATCTGCCTCAGAAAGTTCCTCCATACCAAGAATTGCAATGATATCCTGCAAATCCTTATAGTGTTGAAGCAACTCAATTACACGCATTGCTGTATTATAATGAGCCTCACCAACAATGTTAGGGTCAAGAATACGTGATGAAGATTCTATTGGGTCAACAGCAGGGTAGATACCAAGCTCTGCAATCTTACGGCTCAACACTGTGGTTGCATCCAAGTGAGAGAATGTAGTGGCAGGAGCAGGGTCTGTAAGGTCATCAGCAGGTACATATACAGCCTGAACTGATGTGATTGAACCATGCTTTGTTGATGTGATTCGCTCTTGCATCTGTCCCATTTCAGTGGCAAGTGTAGGTTGGTAACCAACGGCTGAAGACATACGTCCAAGTAGTGCCGATACCTCTGAACCTGCTTGTGTGAAACGGAAAATATTGTCAATGAAGAACAGAATGTCATTTCCCTTGCCGTCAGCACTTTTTGCATCACGGAATGACTCTGCAACTGAAAGTCCTGATAGTGCAACAGAAGAACGTGCACCTGGAGGCTCATTCATCTGACCAAACACAAGTGAGATTTTACTCTTTTTAAGTGCTTCCTTATCAACCTTTGTAAGGTCCCAATCACCTGCTTCCATACTCTTTTTGAATTCCTCACCGTAATCAACTACGTTAGAACCCAACATCTCTCTAAGCAGGTCATTACCTTCACGGGTACGTTCACCAACACCTGCAAACACACTATAACCGCCGTGTCCTTTTGCAATGTTGTTGATTAACTCCATAATAAGAACTGTCTTTCCTACACCGGCACCGCCAAACAGACCAATCTTTCCACCTTTTAGATATGGCTCCAGAAGGTCAATAACCTTGATGCCTGTTGTCAAAATCTCCTTACTTGTGGCAAGTTCTTCAAATTTTGGAGGATTGTGGTGAATAGGGTAGCCGCCTGTATGGTCTAACTCTCCGATACCGTCAATGGCATCGCCGGTAACATTAAGCAGTCTGCCTTTGATTTGTTCACCTACAGGCATTGTAATAGGAGAACCAAGTGGAGTAACCTCCATACCTCTGACAAGACCGTCAGTTGAATCCATGGCAATTGCCCTTACTGTGTTCTCTCCAATGTGTTGCTGACACTCCAAGATAAGTGTTTGTCCATTCTCCCTTGTAAGCTTAAGGGCATCGTGGATTTTTGGCAGGCTTTCTCCTCCAACCTCAAAATAGATATCCACGGCAGGACCGATAACTTGTGTAATGGTGCCTTTTATTTGAGCCATAATATGTAATGTTTATATTCTATCCGTTTATTAACAGCGTTTGCAAAGATAATTAAAATATTGTATCGTTGTAACTTTACAGACTAAAAATTTTTCGACAAAATTTCAGACAGATAAAAATCCTTAACCTTATTCCATTCATAATAAACGCCATATTCCGTTTCTACAGGGATACGACATTCACGCTCATTAAGCATTATTTTTACCAATACGGGTTTGTCTGCCTTTTTTGACTTGTAGAATATGAGTTGTATGTTACAAGCCATTGGAAATACCTTATATGATTGCCAATTGTCACCAAGTGTTTCCATATTGCCGGTAACATAGTAGTAATTGTTAAGACGCATAAGCATTGCAAGTGGCAAAACCACACTTTCGTGTCCAAAACGCATGGTGGCGGCAATGGAATCACTCTTTATGGCTTCATCAGCAGTGGCTATTATGTTTCTTAGCAAATTTGTATGAACATAAGGCTTCATCTGTTCTGATTGTAGGCTTGGACCTGATTGCAAATACCAATGCACATTTGAAATAGTCCAATTATCGTAGCATTCATCTTTTGTAAACAGGTACATTAGGTCAATATCGGTGTCAAGGTTTTGCAGATTTGACGCTATCTCCCATAATGAGTTGTACATTTTGTCTTTGTTCCAAAGATTTGAAAGTGTGTCAGGATAAATTGTAAACAATTCATTTATAAGTCTTTCAGAATGTCTATGATTCTTTATGAAATTGTTTTTTAACTCCTTTGTTTCAGGCTGCTCTCCGTATTTTTTATTGATGGGGCTAAACCAATGGTTCATATAGTACATATCATGCTCAGAAGCATCGGTAACTATATTCAGTTTTGGATTATTAGCCACAAGAGTTGATGTTTCTGCAAACATAGACAGTATACACCTTATAACCACAGTGGAGCGGGCATCTATGGTTTTATTGCCTTTGAACACCTGTGGAAAGTTGTTATACATACGTTGAGCCACACCTTGATGTTGCTTGTAGCCTTTTTTTGTAAGTTCTCCATAACGGTCTTTTGCTAAGGCACATACGGAATCCACTTTGCCCATAACCCTAACACCTTCTGCTGTAAGCAATCCTAAAGAGTCCGCTCTGTGTAGTATCTCTTTAGGCTTCAGATAATCATTTTTAGCAATAAGATACCTTGAACCATGTCTATGGTATGAACTTATATAAAAAGGTGTATAGCCTTTTGGTGCCTTTGTGTATTCAACTCCGTTTGGCTCAGGGTACACCATATAATTATTACATGAGAGCATGACATTCTCATTAATTTCCTCTCTTGCCGTTTTTGCTGTTACAACGATGCTTACACACAGCGATGCAAAAATCAATAAATATTTTTTCATAATAATAATTTATATTTTTGAAATTTAATGTCTTAATATCAATTAAAAAGAAATCAATTTTTTATATAGTTTTTGCACAGGTAGCCCCATAACATTGAAGTATGAGCCTACAATCTTTTCAATTCCAATGTACCCAATCCACTCCTGAACGCCGTATGAGCCTGCTTTGTCAAATGGTTTGTAAAAATCAACATAATGTTCAATCTCTTCAAGTGTAAGGGTGGCAAATGTCACCTCAGATGTTGCACTAAAAACCTGACGTTTCTGTTTTGTTTGGATACAAACGCCTGTAATGACCTGATGGGTGTTGCCTGACAGATGTTGAAGCATAGAAATGGCTTCCTCTCTGTTTTTAGGCTTGCCAAGTATCTGATTGTCAATTAGAACCACTGTATCGGCAGTAATTGCAAGTGTATTCTCGCTCATTAAAGGCAGATAAGCGTCCGCCTTTTGGGTTGCTATGTATATAGGTATCTCTGCTCCTTGCATGGTGGAAGGGTAAGACTCATCAGTATCAACGCTTGTTGATGTAAAGTCAATTTCCAAACCTTTGAGCAATTCTCTGCGGCGTGGTGATTGCGACACCAAAACCACATTGTAATTCTTTATTTTATCTTTCAGTAACAAATCAGTATCTTAAACACAACACTATAGCATATCCCCAAAACCATAATTATTTTCAGTGTAAGGCTTGCCTGTGAATAGGCAGGCTTGCATTTTGCCATCCATAATTGACCTATAAACATCAGCAGGAACAGAATTAGAATGATGCTATAGACAAATGTAATGTTGTCTTCTTTGAAAATTATCTTGAAGTTTGCAAAGTAGAATATGGTGGCGGCTGTCAATGCTGTAAGTACTGTGATTACTATTTTGCTTACATTGATTCCCCAAACTATAGGCATTGTGCGGCACTCCATCTCTGTATCGCCATCAATATCCTCTATGTCTTTTACCATTTCACGCAGAAGAGTAAGTAAAAAGGCAAACAGTCCAAAGCCGAGTGTCCAAGCGTAAATCATTGCTACAGACAAACTTATACATTTTTGAACTGGAGCGGAAAGTTCAGCATCGGGGTAGTTGAGAATAAGTCCCTTAACATTAACATAGCCTACTAAAAATACGCACAGAAAGGTGCATAGGGCAATCATAATGTTGCCTATCAGCAGTTGTCTTTTGTAACTTGAAGAGTAGAACCACAGAATGCCTGACACGCCTGCGTAGATGAATACAAGGGTTATGTTTCTTAAGATTATTGCCAAAGCGATGCCTGCAATGTTGCCTATGATTAGCAATGTTTGAAAGTATACGGCGGCTTGGTGACGCGTAACTCCGTGACCTACAATTACTTTGTCAGGTCGGTTTATTTCATCTATCTTAGTGTCAAAATAGTCATTTATTACATACCCCGATGCTCCGATAGTCAGAATTGACACAAGCAGAAGGGTGAACACTAACGGGAACATAACAATAGTGAATCCGTATGCGTCAAGAATAGGGTTGATGACGCAGAACTGCATCAGGCACACTACAAGTGCCATAATCAGCAAGTTTATTGGACGTATTAATTTGATATAATAATGCATAATTGAAAATTATCTCTTCTTTTACCAAATAAATATCTCCTCTGTCAGCCATTTGTCTTGTGCACGCATTGTCTGTTCAATAATGTCACGCACGCAACCTTGACCACCTTTATTAATGGATATATAATCTACAATCTCCTTGACTTCATGTGCGGCATCGGCAGGACATACTGAAATGCCGCATTTTTGCAGAACAGGTATGTCAGGCAGGTCATCGCCAACATATATCACCTCTTTGTCCGTTAGGTTGTGTTTTGCCTTAAACGCTTCATAATCAACCATTTTATTGGCTGATTTGGTGTAAATGTCAGTTATGCCGAAAATCTTGCAACGGTTGCGCACCAATTCTGTATCGCCGCCTGTAATTACAGCAAGAATATATCCGCTTTTACGTGCGTACTGTAGGGCATAACCATCTTTTACATTTGCTGTGCGTATTGGGGTGCCGTCCTCTGCCATTGGCATAGTGGAGGAGGAGAGTACTCCGTCAACATCAAATATGAAGGCCTTTATATATTTAAGATTTTCTTTATAATTTTTCATTGGTTAATTGTTTAATTGTCCACTGTCCACTGTCAACTCATTAAATATTGCCTTACTCAATAATTCATAAATCTCTTTATCTGTGCCACTCAGCATATTGCTGTGCATTTGCATGATTTTTTTGTCATTTCTTGCCGCCGGTCCTGTTTGTGCCTGTACAGGGGGCATCTGTTTTGCTTTTTCAAGTGTCTCTTCCATTAAAGGAAACATGCTTTCAAAATCAAGCCCGTTCTCTTTTAACAGCCTGTATGCTATTGCATATAGTTCATTTGTAAAGTTGCAGGTGAATACCGCCGCTAAGTGCAATGTTTTTCTCTGCTCCGATGTTGCAATATTTACATTAGTACTTAAATTTTTTGCGAATGGCATTAATTTTGATAGGTTAGTATCTGTATTCGCTTCTATATATAAAGGAATTTTGTTCCAATTAACCATTTTAGCCTTTGAGAATGTTTGCATGGGGTAAATGACACCGATATTATCTGAAAATGGTGCCAATACATCCATATCTACGCTACCTGCGGTATGAACTAAAATGGCATTTTTATTTATTGACGCTCCAGTCAGTGTTTCGGCAATATAGTCATCCTTTACGCTGCAAATGTATATGTCTGCGTTTGGAATTTGAGTTTTATCATTGGTATATGGCACGTTTATCCTGTCAGCCAATGTCTTGGCGTTCTCCAGGGTTTTGCTGTAGATACCTGCAATACAGGCTCCCGCACTTTTAAGCCTTAATGCAATGTGCGTTGCTACGTTACCAGAACCAATGATAAATATTTTCATAACTTTTCAAAATTTTATGATATTAAGTTTATATATACCCATTCCAGTGGCTCATACCTTCTGTGAAGGTATTCGTCCCTCCCGTAACGGTTCTGTGAACCTACGGGTCCCTCCCACTATACGACTGCGTGGGTGCAGACGCACTGTTATGGGTATATATAAACTTCTACTTATCATAAAATTTTAACTATTCTTTATTCTTTATTCACTATTAACTATTAACTATTCACTATCTTCTCGTATGGTAACTTCTCCAAATCATACGGCTTGCGTTCATCAGCAGGGTAGCCTATGCTTATAATGCACTCTACGGCATATTCTGATGGAATGTCAAGCAAATTCTTAATATATTCCTCGGCTGAAACTCCTTCTGTCATAGATTCTCTTTCTCTAACTTGTGACCAGCAACTGCCTAATCCCAAATCCTGAGCCGCAAGTTGAAGGTAGATGGCGGCAATGGAGCAGTCTTCAATCCAAACGTCACTTTTTGTGGTATCGGCAGTGACAACTATATTAAGTGGGGCCTCTTTTACAAATGCAGAGCCAAATTGCTTGCATTCAGATAGTTTTAAGGCTTTTTCCTTGTCTTTAATAACATAAAACCTCCACTCGTTTGCACGCTTACCAGCGGGTGCCATAAGCACAGTTTGAAGTATTGAATCAATTTTTTCCTGCTCAACCGCTTTGTCTTCAAATTTTCTGTGGCTACGGCGTTGAATAGCCAAATCTTTAAAGGTCATCATAATTTCTTTTGCTTAAAACGTTAAACAAATATCCTACACTTATTGTAATTGCTTGATTGTTAGAACGTGAGAAAGAGTCTGATTTAGATGCGTTGAAAATGTTTCCAAGTCCGTAGTCATATCTTGCCTCTATGAAGAAACTTCCTGCCTTTTTTGTTCTGAATTCAAACCCGATACCGCCAAATACACTATAGTCAAATCTGTTTTGTATTTGCATAGTCTGCTGAACACCTGGGTTGACAGAGAATGGGGCAGTAGCCTTGTCATATATCATGTATCGGATTTTTGGTCCAAGATTTATGTAAAACTTGAATACTTTAGTGCCAAAGAATATATGTGATACAAGTGGCAGTTCAAGGTAGTCAAGCCTATGGTCAAATTTTTCTCCGTTTGCCGCAGTTTCTCTCCAGCCTCTTTGTGAATAGTTTAATTCAGCTTGAATGCCAAAATATTTTTGGACAATGTATCGTACGGTTATACCACCATGATACCTTACAACAAAGTCTTGTTGGACATCGGGAGAGAAACCTACTCTGTCCCATAATGCCACACCTTGATTTGTGCCTATATACAATTCAGGGGCGTAGAATTTGTATTGGGCATGCACCGATGCCGCAAATAAAAGCAATGCTGATATGTAGAAAAATCGTTTCAATTTAGTTTATGGGTTAAGGAGTTGCAAATAAACGCCGTGATTGGCATATCCGCCGTTTCCCACTTTTTCAAATTCAAAATTCATTTGAAGCATCTCTGAATCTTCATTATTTTCATTACACCAAGCGTTCCCAAAGAATAGGGTGATGTCAAATCCGAATATTGAATAAGAAGGATTGTTCTGCATTGGCGGAACTCCGAATTTTTTGAAGTATGTGTTATAGAATTTTTGAACTTCAGGAGATTTGAAGTTTAACAGGTAGTTTGAGAACATATACAGTGGTTTTGTGTATAAGTCCTTATGTAATAGGTCATTCCATTCAGGGAATCCGAATATTGCCACTCTGTTTGAACGTAAGGCGTCAAAACGGTCTGAAATCTGAGTCAGTTTAACTTCATTGGTTGTAGGTACCACCACAACAAAATTTGATGAGTCAGAGGCGGTCATTACATTTATTTCATGTGCTAAATTTATTTCAGAAATATATTGGTGCCAAATATTCTCCTTTTCAAGTTGAGGAATCAGAATATCAACAAAATCCTTTTTATTATATCTTATACCTGCACTATCAGGCTTTACAATAAGCACTTTATGATTTTTCCACTCCTCAGCACATTTCTTAGCCACATTAGGATACAGGCTTTGCTGTTGGCATACAATTTGAAAAATGTTAGCGTTTGACTCTATTTGAGGTACATTGTTTGCAAAAGGCACAATTACCTTTATGTTGTGTGCTTTTGCAAAATCAGATACAAACGGTATTTGGGCGGAGTATGCAGGACCTATGATTAAATCAACATTGCTTAATCTGTTGTCAGACAATACTGATTTAATGGACTCCTTTGTCTTGCCTATATCGTATGTGTCAAAAGTAACATTGTATCCCAATTTTGTCAGTGAATCTGCCGCAATAATGCAACCTCTGTAGAAATCAACAAATTTTTCATCGTTTTCAGTGTAGTTATTAATGTTGAAAGGCATCAGTATTGCCATGTTTACACTGTTCTTTTTGTTTTTTGGTGCCCAATCCTCTTCAGCAGACTCAAAAAAATCTTCAACAGTTGCAGATTCAACAATAGGCTCAACAGCAGGCTCAGCGGGTTGAGCAGGTGCGGATTGTGGTGCTGGTTGTACTTGTTCTGAAGCATGCTCTGAAGCCAGTATCGTGCCCGATGTTTTTGGAATTCTAAGCTCCTCACCAATTGAAAGTACATCAGATTCAGGATTGTTATTTTTTATGTCATCAACAGTGACTCCATACCTTTTTGACAGGCTGTAAAGGGTTTCTCCTTTTTCCACAACATGTACTGTATATGAAGGTGTGTTTTTTGATACAGGGGTATAAGTGGAGACGGAAATTTCAGTAGGGTTTACAGGAATGTAAAGTGTCTGACCAAGTTTAAGACCTTCTCCAATTTGGTTGGCATCGTTGATTTGCTTTATTGTTACATTAAACTTTTTGCTGATGGCATAAAAGCCTTCGCTCTTTTGAACTGTGTAAATGTAGTACTCCTTACCGTTTATTACGGTTTTTGGGTAGTTAGGCTCTTCTGCAAAAATAGAGAGCACGATAAGCGATAAAGCCAATATAAAGCCTGTTTTTTTCATTGTTTTTTGTGCTGTTTTGTTTTTAGACAACATATAATTTGCGAAGTTACAAAAAAATTATGAAACTTAGAGGGATTTTTTATACCTTTGAACTCTCAAATAATTAACAAATGAGAAAGATATTGTTTATTTTGGTTTTTTCAGTGGCCTCTACCGTATCTGTAATGGCGGAATTCAGGTTTATTAACACTGAATTTGCAAGTGAGCCTGCTGATAAAAATTCCGGCGTTGATTCAATTTTTGTTGTAAAAGGCAATGAAAATATTAAAATGCGTTACAATGCCTCCAAATCTTTTGCCTTTGTTTGGAAATCTTTTGATTTGGGGGGCAATGTGGAGGTGCTTAAGGAGGAGGAAGAGCCGGTGTCATTTACAGAGTTGGATTTGTCAGGGGTTACTGCATCGGGGTACATACTTGAATTCTCTAAAGACTCGGCACAAATAGTCTGGGTGTACAACTCTTCTGATTTCAAGCCTGAAATAACCTCTGTTGCGGTTGATTCCACAAATTTTGACTATTGTGAGTTCATTACATTGTTGATAGATACAAAAATAAAGCCAATGGAGTATAACATTCCTAATGGTTTGAGTTTCAATGTTAAACAACAATATAAACTGACATACGATTCCACCTATTACTCAGACAAGAATTATATTACAGAGCAAAAAAGTTACTATTTTAATGCACAGGAAGCATACATTTTGCCATCGCCTTTGGGCTCCACAACCTTTACCGTTGAAGGTAATCAGTTTACTATGCAACTTGGTGATACTGTGCGTGCCGTTTCTGAAAAGTTTGAGCCTGTGGCAGTAGCCTCTCATATATTTACAAGCGTTAGAATAAGGGAATACGCTGATAATGAACTTGATAAAGGAGACCCATCAGAATCAAAGGAAGATGTATATCAACATAAAGGTTCCGCTCCTCTTAACTTTGAGGCGTTGAACTATTCTTCAGAAGGGGCGTTCCACTATATGTGGACTGTTTCAACTGACAAGCAGTTCAGGTCAATTATGTTCAAGTCATTTGACAGGGATTTCAGATACACATTTAATGACAAAGGCACCTATTATGTGAAGGTTGAAGTGTCAAATGCCACTGTGTCAGAGGATTATAAGTTGGGTTGTACACAGGTTAAAGAGTATCAGATTGATGTTCTTGAGTCAAAACTTGAAGTGCCTAATGTATTTACACCTAATGGTGATGGTAAGAATGATTTGTTTAAGGTTGCATATAAGTCTATAGTTAAGTTCCACGGATGGATATATAATCAGTGGGGCAGATTGGTTTATGAGTGGACAGACCCTGCTTTGGGTTGGGACGGTACAATTAATGGCAAAGATGCTCCTGACGGTGCTTATATGTATATTATTGAAGCCACCGGCGATGACAAGGATGAGCAAACCGGAAAACAGATTACCTACCTGAGGAAGGGGAGTGTCAGTATAGTTAGATAAATATTATCTTGGGATTTCCTTAACCTCCAAATCAAATATTCTGCTTCCGTCTATCTTGAATCGTACCAGTGTGCGTACAATCTGCCAGCCTTGCAGACCTGCGGCACCAGGGTTTATGTGGAGTAGTCCGAGTGTTTTGTCATTCACCACTTTCAGTATATGCGAATGACCTGCTATAAATAGGTTAATGTTGTTTCTTCGCAATAAGTCTGCCACGCCTGGTGCATATTTCCCAGGGTGCCCTCCAATATGTGTCATATACACATTCACATCCTCCACCTTAAAGCAGTAATGTGGTTGAAGCATAGTGCGTAAAGGGTAACCGTCACAGTTGCCTACAACAGCCTTTACAGGTTTCAGTTCCATTAGTCTGTTATAGAGTTCAAGTGTACCTATGTCTCCTGCATGCCATATCTCATCGCATGGCATAAAAAAATCGGCGTACCGGTCATCCCAGTAGCCGTGAGTGTCAGACAATAGACCAATGGTAGTCATTATTTCTTATCTGTAGGTGCAGGCTGTTCCTTTTCTTTTTCCTTTTCCTTTTCCTGTCCACCCATTTTGCAACCTCCGTTAAATACGGCACCTTGCTCAATAATAAGTGTAGAGGTTATAATGTTTCCCTTAATTTTGCCTGTAGATTTAAGGGAAAGAGTGTCAGTGGCGTTAATGTTGCCAATAATGTTTCCCATTATATCTACATTTGCCGCTTTAATTTCGCCTGAAATAACGCCTTTGTCTCCAACTACAACCTTACCTTTAGAATTTATGATACCCTCAATGCTACCGTCAATTCTTATATCGTTGTTTGTTGTAATTTCACCCTTAACGTATGTTCCCTGTGCAATAACATTGTGGGACAAACCAGTGCTAACTTCTTCAATTTTTGCCATAACCCTGAATTTTTAATTAAAAAAGGAAAGGCTGGCTACATCGCACCGCTCAACCAACGTACCCTTGCTGCGGTCAAGCCCTGGGGGATTGGGAGGGAGCTGGTCGTGTAGTACCTTTCCCAAAGTGCAAAGATACGCATTTTTTGAGAGATTGCAAAATTTTTGCAAAAAATGCAATCATTTTTGGGTTTTTGCTCTTGTTTTGTTTATATTTGCAGTTTGTAATAATGTGTAACAGCAATGGAGAAATTTGAACAAAGAATGTTTGCCAATAAGCAGGCCATGTATTATGGTGTGTTTATGGGGCTGTTTCTGGTACTCAAATTTGCTGTAGATGTTTCTGTCAAGGGAACATGGGGTGCGTTTTTGTCAGGCGTGTGCCTTGTGCTGATTCCTATTGTTGCCTATAGGTTTACAATAATTTTCAAAAGAAAGTCAGGTTGTGCAGAGGAGATAGGCTTTGGGGTGTGCCTGAGGTTTTGTATCTATCTTTTCTTTTTTGCATCCATGTTTTTGGCTGTTGCACAGTATGTTTATTGTCAACATATAAACCCTAATTATTTAAATGAGCAGGTAGAAATGGTTATTAATACATTATCTCAATTGCCTGACTCTTCTGCAACGGTTGAACAGTTTAAGAAGGCAATAGGTGAAGTAGGTGTGCCTTCAGCCGCCACTGTTGCTATTCAAACTATTTGGATTTACATTGTTGTAGGGCTTATTTTAGGATTACCAATTGCAGCAATAGCAAAAAATAAAAGTTCAGGAGTTCAGGAGTAAAGGAGTATAAAGTCTCCTAAACTCTTAAACTTCTGAACTCCTAAACTTTAAAATATGAATATATCAGTTGTAATACCATTATTTAATGAGCAGGAGTCACTTCCTGAATTGTTTCAGTGGGTCAAGAGGGTGATGAGTGAAAACAAATTTTCATTTGAGGTGATTTTTGTTGATGATGGTTCTACCGATGGCTCTTGGAGTACAATTTTGGAATTGTCAAAGGACAACAAGGAGGTTAAGGGCATTAAGTTCCGCCGTAATTACGGAAAATCTCCGGCTCTTTACTGTGGTTTTGAACAAGCCCAAGGCGATGTTGTAATTACAATGGACGCAGACCTTCAGGACAGCCCCGATGAGATACCTGAACTATATAAGATGATAACAGAAGACGGTTATGATTTGGTATCGGGGTGGAAAAAGAAGAGATATGACCCAAAATTGACCAAGAATCTGCCAAGCAAATTATTTAACGCAACTGCAAGAAAGGTGTCAGGAGTTAAGTTACATGATTTCAATTGTGGCTTGAAGGCTTACAGAAAGGAAGTTGTAAAGAACATTGAAGTTTATGGGGAAATGCACCGATACATACCTTATCTGGCTAAGAATGCGGGATTTGACAAGATAGGGGAGAAGGTGGTTCACCATCAGGCAAGAAAGTATGGAAACAGTAAGTTTGGATTTGACCGTTTTGTTCACGGATATCTTGATTTGCTGAGCCTTTGGTTCCTGACAAAGTTTGGTAAAAAGCCAATGCACTTCTTTGGAGTGTGGGGCTCAGTTATGTTTATTATAGGTTTCATTATGGTTGTGGTGGTTGCAGCCATTAAGCTTGCCGCCATTATAGGTGGCTATAGGGCACCTCTTATTACAAGCAGCCCGTATTTTTATTTTGCTATGCTTGCAATGGTGCTTGGAACACAATTCTTTGTTACAGGATTCCTTGGAGAGTTGATTTCAAGAAGCTCAGGGGAGAGGAATCAGTATCAGATTGAAAGATTAATATAAAATGGTGAATCGGAGAACTGGTTAATCGGTTAATCGATTCACCGATTTCACGATTCACCGATTAAACAATATTTTATGGAACTATTTTTGCAAATATTAGCTTATACCATTCCAGCACTTGTGGTGTTTGTTATGGTCTATATTGTTATGCGTAAGTTTTTTGGTGAGGAGGAAGCACGCCGCCGTTATCTGCTTGCAAAGGAGTGTCAGAAAACCACTTTGCCGGTACAGTTTACTGCGTATGAACGTCTTGTGCTGTTTTTGGAGAGGATAAGTCCTGACAGCCTTTTGGTGCGTCTGCATGATTCAAAGCTTACCGCTTTGCAGTATCACGCATCACTACTTGTAGATATTAGAGCGGAGTTTGAACACAATGTCGCCCAGCAGATTTATGTAAGCGATGAGGCTTGGAACGTAACTAAAAACGCTAAGGAGAATATTATTCAAATGATTAATGCTTGTGCTGCCAAAGTGCCACCTGAAGCCCCTGCGGAGCAACTTGCAGGTGTAATTTTAGGTGTCTATCAAGAGGGTGAGTCTCCAACGGCATTGGCTATTTCATTCTTGAAAAGTGAAATCAAACGTTATTTCATATAAATTGAAAAAGTTTTCATACATATTGGTATTTATTGGTGTGGTGATGACGGTGTTAGTATCGGTGTCATCATGTAAAAAGAACTGTTATAGCCCGTCAAGGTCATTGGCAGGCGTGCTTTTTGTTGATTCAGTAACAAGAAAGGCATACACAGTCAAGAATCTTACGGTAAAGGCTATAGACAACGATACCATATTGTATAACAATGTTAGTGTCAGTGCGGTATATCTGCCATTGCATTTGAGTAAAAATGAAACAACATATACATTTACAATTGCACCAGAAACAGAGGGAGGTTCAGCAGTGACATATAATTTGACACTGTATCATGGAATGGAACCCCAATTTGTATCGCCAGAGTGCGGATGTGTGCCAACGTATCTACTTGACAGTGTGAAAGTTGACAATAATGCCGCATTTAAGAAAATGGAATTGTATAATAAGTTTGTCCAAAATATTGAGCAGGATGCACATGTCAAGATATATTATTAACATACTGATTTTGTTGACTATGCCTGCTATGGCAATGGCTAATATCATGAACGCTGATACCATTCATGTTGCTACGGTTGATTCTATTGCCTCCGATACGGTAAAACTTGTACAGGTTGATTCTGTATTTGCAATTAACAGGGCAGAGCACACCGCAGACACCATTGCTCTTAAAATGCCTGTCTATCAAGGAACTTACCTTAATCTTGATATTTTTAATCCTATTGCCACCGCATTTAACGGCGGTAGGTTTGAGTTTGTTGTAAGTGCCGATGTTGACTTGTGGCACAGATTGTTTCCTGTATTGGAGTATGGCATGATGTTTATGAATAAGGACTACACCACCTATAAGTATAAGACAGACGGTCTGTTTTTGCGCGTTGGAGCAATGTACAATTTTTTGAATGCAAAGCCTGACCGTAAAAAGGACCACAGCCTTTCAGTAGGTGTAAGATATGCCTATTCAAATGTAAACTACACACTTTCCGATGTTCAGCTGACATCGCCCGATTGGAAAGACGAGTCAGTTACAGTGTCTAATAATAAAAAGGTGGCAAATGTGGGGTGGGTTGAGTTTGTTGCTTCACTGAATGTTCAAATCTACAAGGATTTCTTTATGGGCATAACTGCAAGGGTAAAGACTTTCTCTCACTTTTATGCTCCTTGTCTGAATTATCCTACATTTATTCCAGGTTTTGGAGAATACACAGATTCTGCTGTCAATTTTGGTTTTGACTACACTTTGACATACAGAATACCTTCAAAAAAGGTTAAAAAATACAGAGAGTCATTGGCGCAGTAAAAAATGTTAATAACTCACGCAGTTATTTTCCCGTTTTTGGTTTTATATTAACTAACTTTGTGGTGTTTTAAGGAAAACTTCACAAAATTTCATATATGAACTCAATATCATCATTAAACAAAGCGGCTGACAATATCAGGATTCTTTCTGCCGCAATGGTTGAAAAAGCAAAGTCAGGACACCCAGGAGGTGCAATGGGAGGTGCAGATTTTATAAATGTGCTATACTCTGAATTTTTGGAGTATGACCCTGATGACGCATCGTGGGTAAACAGAGACAGATTCTTCCTTGACCCTGGTCACATGTCTCCAATGCTCTATTCCGCACTTACACTTGCAGGAAAATACACTTTGGATGACCTTAAAACCTTCCGTCAGTGGGGTACAGTATGTCCAGGTCACCCTGAAGTTGATTTTGCACATGGTATTGAAAATACATCGGGACCTCTTGGTCAGGGGCACACAATGGCTGTGGGTGCCGCCATTGCAGAGCGTTTTATGGCTGCAAGGTTTGGAGAGTGGACAAAACATAAGATTTACACATATATATCTGATGGTGGTATCCAAGAGGAGATTTCTCAAGGAGCAGGCAGAATTGCAGGTTTGCTTGGACTTAGCAACCTTATTATGTTCTTTGACGCCAACAAGGTTCAGCTTTCAACGTATGTAAATGAGGTTACAGGTGAGGATACCGCTCTCAAATACAAGGCTTGGGGTTGGAATGTAATTACCATTGACGGCAACGATGCCGCCCAAATTCGTGAGGCGTTGACTAAGGCAAAAGCGGAAACAGAGCGTCCTACACTTATTATTGGTAATACAGTAATGGGTAAAGGTGCTTTGGGACCTAACGGAGAAAGTTATGAGAATAGGGTTTCAACTCACGGACAGCCACTTTCCAAGGCAGGCGTTGATGTTGCAAAAACCATTGCAGGTCTTGGCGGTAACCCTGATGAGCCGTTCCAAATATTTGATGAGGCTGCTCAAATTTATGCCGCCCGTAGAGAGGAGTTGAAAAAGATTGCCGCAGCACGCAAGGCAGAGGAGGCCGCATACGCTAAGGCAAATCCTGATATGTATAAGAAATTCAATGATTTCTACAGCAAGAAATTGCCTGATATTGATTTCTCTGCCATTGAGCAGAAACAAGACCAGCCTACACGCTCAGCATCGGGTAGTATGCTTGCATTATTCTCTTCTAAGATAGAGAATATGGTGGTTTCTTCCGCTGACCTATCAAATTCAGATAAGACAGAGGGATTTCTGAAGAACAGTAAGCCGTTTGTTAAGGGAGATTTTTCCGGTGGATTCCTTCATGCAGGAGTCAGTGAGCTTACTATGGCTTGCATTATGAACGGTATGGCACTGCACGGTGGTATTATTCCTGTTTGCGGCACATTCTTTGTATTCTCTGATTATATGAAACCGGCATTCCGTATGTCTGCATTGCAACGCTTGCAGGTTATATATGTGTGGTCTCACGATGCGTTCAGAGTGGGAGAGGACGGTCCTACTCACCAGCCTGTGGAGCAGGAACTTCAGGTAAGGCTTATGGAATCCGTTAAGAATCATAAAGGTAAGAACTCAATGCTTGTTTTGCGTCCTGCCGATGTTGATGAAACAACAGTTGCATGGCAAATGGCATTGGAGAATACTGATACTCCTACAGGTCTTATTCTTTCTCGTCAGAATGTAAAGAGCCTGCCTCGTGGTGAGAACAAGTATAAGAGTGCACTTGGTGCTAAGAAGGGTGCTTACATTGTAAAAGATGCTAATGATTTTGATGTAACTTTGGTTGCAAGCGGTTCAGAAGTATCCACACTGTTTGATGCCGCCGCACTGCTTGAAGAGAGAAAAGGTTTAAAGGTAAAAATAGTTTCTATTCCAAGCGAAGGGCTGTTCTTTACACAAGATGAAGACTATCGTCGCACTATAATTGATTATTCTAAACCTGTATTTGGACTTACCGCCGGGCTTCCTATGACACTTCAGCGTACAGTAGGGTTAAAAGGTACTGTTGCAGGTCTTGACCACTTTGGACTTTCTGCTCCATACACTGTTCTTGATGAGAAATTCGGGTTCAACGGAGAAGCGGTATACTCAAAAGTTTTGGATTACATTCAAAACTTTTGTTGAATCGGTGAACTGGTGAATCGGTGAATCGTATCACCGCATCACCGCATAGACGATTTATGGATTACATTACCTTGATACTGCTATCAGTTGGTTTGGCAATGGACTGCTTTGCAGTTTCTGTTGCCAAGTCTGCTGTTGTAGGCAAATTTCAGTGGAATTGGGTGCTGTTTATGGCATTTATGTTTGGACTGTTTCAGGGAGGAATGCCGCTGATAGGTTACATGGTTGGTAATGAATTCATAGATTATATAAACTCTTTTGACCATTGGATAGCATTTGCAATGCTTGCAGCCATAGGCATTAAGATGATAATAGAAGATATTAAACCAAGCAAGGAGAATACCACTGGTAATTATTCATACCAATTTGGTTCAATTGTTTTACTCTCTTTTGCCACAAGTATTGATGCCTTGGCATCGGGGTTGGTATTTTTAACCGCTCCTGACAGTTTGGTGGAAGGCATAATAATTATTGCTATAGGCAGTTTCCTTTTGTCATTGATAGGCTCTTTTTTAGGTGCATGGCTTGGAAAAACCATCAAATTCAAGTTTGGAGTGCTTGGTGGCATAATCCTCATAGCCATTGGGGTTAAGATTGTCCTTGAGCACTGCTGTGCTACCTGCTGTTAAGACAATTCTTTAGAATATTATCTGGGGATAAGAGTATTTTATTGAAAATAATTTGCAATTAGAAAAAAAGTTTGTAGCTTTGCAGTGTTATTATGTTTCAGCCACTCTCTAAATCATGCCTTTGCATATTTGATTTTAGATGGTACAGAACTATAGAAGCAAAGGATAGTCTATAGGCTAATTTGAAAGGTAACACTTTAGTGGTCGTTAGCACATAATAATTTTTTCTTTAACAGTGATTCTGTGTTGTACAGAGTCGCTGTTTTTATTAAATAGCACTCTTTTCCATTATTATTCTTGTTTTTCATAGACTATCTGTAATTTTATGAATATGCAAAGATACTGA
>JAKSNZ010000029.1 GCA_024405855.1 Paludibacteraceae bacterium | reverse complement strand
GTGTAGTCTTCCAAATCCTTTCCCGTACCTATATCCATACCACGATAGACCTGACGGGAATCCGCACTGAGAATTTCTCCGCCAAGTTTATAAGCAAGCCTGCAAGCAAAACTTGTTTTACCACACGCCGTAGGACCTAATATAGTTAATACGGTCACAGTCTCCTTTTTACTTTCTCCTTTCTCATTTATATAACCTCTCTTGTGCGGCACGGACATTGGCATCGTCAAGGTAGTCATCATAATTCTCAACCTTGTCTATAATGCCGTTAGGTGTAAGTTCTATAATACGGTTACAAACGGAACTTATGAACTCATGGTCATGCGATGCCATAAGTACATTGCCCTTAAACGCCTTCAGAGAGTTATTGAATGCCTGAATTGACTCCAAATCAAGGTGGTTTGCAGGAGAATCAAGCACCATACAGTTGGCGTTTTTCAGCATCATACGAGAAATCATACAACGCATTTTCTCTCCACCGGAAAGAACACTTGCCTTTTTGTAAATCTCCTCACCTGCAAACAACATTCTGCCAAGATAACCTCTTACAAATGATTCAGTTGTATCAGGCGAGTATTGGCTTAGCCAATCAACAAGACTAAGGTCTGTGTTAAAGAAACTTGAATTGTCAAGAGGCAGATATGCACTTGTAATGGTAACGCCCCAATTAAATGTGCCTGCATCGGGTTTAGCCCCGTTACATATTATCTCAAAAAGAGCGGTCATTGCACGCGGGTCACGCGATACAAACGCTATCTTATCATCTTTTTCCACATTGAAATTCAAGTCCTTAAACAACGTTACCCCATCAATAGATGCTGACAATCCCTTAACCTCAAGCACCGTATTGCCCGGTTCCCTTTCAGGAGTGAAGATTATGCCCGGATATTTACGTGTTGAAGGCTTGATTTCCTCAATATTGAGTTTCTCAAGCATCTTACGGCGGCTTGTTGCCTGCTTAGATTTTGCAACATTGGCACTGAATCGGCGTATGAACTCCTCCAACTCCTTCTTCTTCTCCTCTGCCTTCTTATTCTGCATCTGCTGTTGACGTAGTGCAAGTTGGCTTGATTCATACCAGAATGAGTAGTTTCCGGCAAACATCTGAATCTTGCCGTAGTCAATATCAATGGTGTGCGTACTTACAGCATCAAGGAAGTGACGGTCATGGGAAACCACCAACACAGTATTTTCATAATTTGCCAAATAATCCTCAAGCCAGCGTATTGTATCAATATCAAGGTCATTGGTAGGCTCATCAAGAAGCAAGTTATCAGGTTTGCCGAACAACGCACGGGCAAGCAGAATCCTAACCTTCTCCTTACCGCTCATATCCTTCATAAGCATGTAATGAGACTCTTCCTTTATTCCCAAACTGCTTAACAGCGATGCCGCATCACTCTCAGCATTCCAGCCATCCATTTCAGCAAACTGCTCCTCAAGTTCAGATGCCCTTATGCCGTCTTCTTCAGAAAAATCCGCCTTTGCATAGATGGCATCCTTCTCCTCCTTGACTTTCCAAAGTTTGTCATGCCCCATCATTACCGTGTCAATAACAGTAAATTCATCAAACTCAAAGTGGTCCTGCTTCAAGACAGAGAGACGCTCATTAGGTCCAAAGGTTATTGTTCCCCTTGTGGGTTCCAAATCACCGCTGAGCATACGCAGAAGCGTTGATTTACCCGCTCCGTTAGCACCAATCACTCCATAGCAGTTGCCTGCTGTAAACTTTAAGTTAACATCTTGAAACAAGATTCTCTTTCCAAACTGAATTGCCAAATTTGATACAATAATCATAACCTCTTATTTTTGCGTTGCAAACTTACATAAAAAATAGTAAATTTGCAAAATGAATAGTATTTTGTACCGCATTTAAGGATTATATTATGAGAAAGACCCTACTTACATCACTTATTTTTCTGACATTTTGCATAAATATTACAGCAGAAGATGATGGAATCATTCAAAAGTATCGCCGAAATTCACTTGTAACCATTATGGTTCATCACCCTGAAGATGAATTTGGCAAGGATATAAAAAGTGCATATCTTGAGATTCCCACTCCTGACAAATATGATAACCATGACGTAGGGTTAAAAGTTCTTGAATACCACTGGCTTGAACCTTTAGGACTTTCAAAGGCGGTGTACGGAAATAATCTTTCAAGCAGAGAGATTGACAGAAACGGCACTCTTTTTGAAAATTTCCTGAACAATGCCAATTTTGGGAACTATCTGGTTGCCAAATGGTACAATCTGTCCTCTTCAAATCCTGACTCAGCCACATTCAACATGGAACTTATTAAGGAGCGTGGAATGTATGACGCCACCTCTTTTGATGTTGAAACCGCTATGCGCACAACCAGGGGACTTGCAACACTGTCCGATGCCGGAGAAGAACTGATAGAGCATACATTTGTGCTTATAAATGATATGACATACGTAACTGCGGAGCAAAAAGCGGAAGCGGCAAAAAAGGCTCTGTCAATAATAGGTGGAATGGCAGATATGCTGTTTGGCGGAAGTGCCGGCAGAAATTTAGCCAGCACGGCGGCAGCCATTGCAGACAGTTTTACAGGGTTTAAGGTACGCAACCACTCTTATCTGTTCCAACTTCAATGGAATGACTCCATTCAGGCAGTATTTTACAAAGATTATTACACTGAGACACCTAATCCTGAAAAAATCAAGGCTTTTCTTGACAACAATGAACTGTTCAAGATAAAGTATGTGGCTCATGAGTATGAATATGATGAAAACTCAGTATTGAAAGGTGAATATGACCGTCATGAACTTATAAAAATAAACTGCACACGTAGTCAGGATAAAAACATTGCATCGCTGCAAAAAGCATACGAGGAGTTTAAGTTAAAGACACCTATATATCAAGTCATAACAGATGAAAAGGGAAAGACCTTAGGTTATGCAGTAAAAGTGGGGTTAAAGGAAGGCATCACAGAAAAAAGCAAATTTCAGGTGGTGCAGCATATAGTTGACCCAAAGACAAACAAGTCAAGATACAAATATGTAGCGACATTGGCACCTGTAAAGGGGAAAATTTGGGATAACAGATATATGGCGGCAGAGGAAAAGGAGAAAGGTTCTGAGTTGACCTATACCCTACTAAAAAAGAAATCAGGCGGAGAAATTTACCCCGGTATGCTTGTAATTGAGGGCAAATACACTAAAGTTGAGCAATAATAAACCTTATAAAAAGAAACTCCCACGCCTGTCAAAGTGTGGGAGTTTTTCTTTAAGCACTGACTTTTTATCTTACCCAAGGAAGCAGGTATGATGTAGGTTGCTGATGATTACCGTATGCAATACCAACCTGACGGGCTGCATCGATACGTTGTTTTTCAAGGTCAACATTATCCTGCCACATCTTCATTTCAAACTTCCAGTCATCAAGAACCTTGCCTTTTATCTCAGAATATAGAGTTTGGGCATCGCCGTAACATTTGGCATCAGGCAAAATATTTGCCATAAACTCACCTGCCTTCTTAGCACCCTCGCTGTTCTGCTCAGCAGCCCAAGCAGCCTTAGCCTGTGCAAGATTTACATCACACATATAGTCTATGTAAGCCTGATAAACCTCTTTTGTTTTGGCAAGAGCCCTGTCATAACAGTCGCAAACCTCAGGCACAGAAGTCAATTCATAAAGGGCGGCCTCATAATCCTTTTGGAATGACAAGGATTCAGCCTTCTTAATAATGTTATCACAGTTTGCATTGTAGTAATCAATGACTTTCTGCTTGCCTTCCTCCATAAACTCTGCAAGTTGAGGAGATTTTGTATTAATACCCTTTACTATATTAATAAAACATTTGGTCTCATTATCGCCAACGCCTACCTGGTCAATACTGGTTGAAGCAAAAATCTTTTGGTCAAAATAGTCACAAAGGAAGAATGTAACCTGTGAATTCTGTGAAATCTTCATAGGAGGTCCAGGCAGAATATCCTTTGTTGTAGGCATAATCTCAAGAGTGATGAAGAATCTGCTGAAATTCTCATTTGCGGCAACTCCGTTATTGGCTGCTATCTGTTTCAACTTTGTAATAGCGTATGTTCTGGCACCAATAGGCAGAGGGTCCGGTTGGTCTTGTATTACAATTGAAATAGGCAACAAGTCCTTCTTATCATTAAAATTCTGTGCTGTAACCGCCGATGCGCAAATTGTAGCCACAAGCAGCGTTATAAATGTCCTTTTCATATTCTTAAGTATTATAAATTATTTTTCACCAATGACAACAACCGCCTTACCAAGACCCTTGGTCATAACCTTGCTTTCAATTTTGTAAGTGTTGCGTAGATACTTTCTCAAATCCTTTGCGTATGCTTCAGTGTCAATTGCTTTTCCTGATGCATTGAACAAAGGTATGCGAACCTGCTCATAATACAAATAGTTCTCAGAACCGTCTGTCTTACTATATCTGTGGTTTACAGTGTTTTGGTTTAGCCACTCATCTATAATGTCAGCAAGTTCCTCACCGCCGAATTCTGATTCAAAGTCCAAACCTGAACCATTGTCAAACACCTTGAAGTCAATGGAAACCTCACGTCCGTTCTCCATCATGTCATCAAAGTGAGCCTGAAGTGTTGCGGCAAAATTATCAACGTATGCCACTACAGCCTCTTCAATAAGTACAGGAACCTCTGCTGAGAATGACGGTTCACCGTTGCCTGCAGCGTATGCAATCTGCTTATCAGTATAAGCATCAATACCTTGAAGTATAAACTGAACAGAGTTTTTTGGCCCGTTCTGATTAACTTTCCAACCAAGTTGCATAATAATGTCAGCCTTGGCTGTTTTTCTTAATTGGTCCAACGGAGATTCAGCAAGTGTGGCACCTGAAGTTTTGCTCATGGTCAAATTATCTTCCGCTGTACGCTGCTCAATACTCTTAATAACAGACTCAAGGTTCTTTAGAGGGAAATCTCTCTCTGCCATCATACCGTTTATATGGGCAATGACCATCTGCAAATCCATACTTGACTGAAATGCCTTTTTATACTCAGGTATAATGACCATTGTACCCTGATTGTCATATTCTGTAACAAACCCATTCTCATTGCACCAAGCATCACTTGGAACTACCATAATGGTAGGCTTCTTTGCTTGCGAAAAAGCAATCTGTGCTGCAAGCAATACTGAAAAAAGAATAACAATACGTTTCATATCAAATAAAAATTATGGTTTAATAATACCGTCTTCAATAAGTCTGGCTTGTAGTTCAGGACGTAACACCCTGACTGTAATGCCGTAATACATCTGCTCCTTGCGATAACCCCATTTTTTTGAAAGGATACGCTGGTCCTCCATACTAATGTACTTCAGAAATTCACCGCCGTCCTTAAAAAAGACGTTAAAGTAATACTCATATTTCTCCCTAGCATTAACCTCAAGCAACAGCGGTTTTGTATTACAGCCTCCGTTACCCTCCTTAATACCATTGAAAATAACATCATACACGGCATTCTTTTTAGCCTGTTCTATAGCATCGGTGCGGTTTCTGCCCTTACCATAAACTCTAAGAGTCTGCGAACCGTCAAGTTCAACATTCATACACTCTGTAGGAACATTCTGATATGCACTCAAATCTGATTTCTTTGCACTTAATGACATTGGAGCAATAATCATCAATGCCAATCCTATTAAATAACTTTTCTTCATATCCTTGCTGTTTTTAGATTAGAATTCGTATGCAATCTTACCCATAAGAAAGTTTGTATATTGTGGAGTTACGTATGGTGTTGAAACTGTGGTGCTATTGCCGGTATATGAGGCATAGCGTGGCAGAATCTGACCCATATAACTTATACCTATAAGCAAACTGTGACGAGGCCCCATAATCTTGATACCAAGTGTTGGAGCAAAGAAGAAGCCCTGACCTAACTGTATTTTTCCGTCTATCTCTTTTTGAGGGTCTGCACCAGGTGTTGCATCCTTAACAAAGTCTGTCTGATTTACAAAATTACCGCTGAATGTGTAACCTGCATCAAATGACCAATAAGGAACACACATACGAGTAGCCATAGACATAATGTTTCCACGTAAATCAAGGTATAGAGGAAGTGCCCATTGTGAACCTCCTTGTGTGTCATTTGGCTTACCTGGCTTCTCCCATCCGTATTTTCCACTGATTGGTTCAGGATATGAGTTGCCACCAATTTGATAATTCAAATCACCAAGATAGTAACGAAAACCAAGACCTACACCTATGCGTATCCATTCATTGAATCTGTATCCGTTAATCCAATGAACATCAATGTTGCACATATTAGGCTTGCCACCAAAATCAACGGCACCTCCACCCCAAATTTCAACAGCGGTCCAATAACCTTTCTTTGCTGTCTCATAATCCACATATTTTGGACGCTTAGGAGTCTCAGGCATGACAATTGCAGAGGAACCCTTATCTATTTTTCTTATTTCAAGAGACTTATACTGCAAAGTATTACCATTTGACTGAATTTCAACTGTTGTACCGTCATCTTTTGTAACAGTACCTTTAATTACCTTACCATTGTTAAGGTATATGACATCTTCAGCGTTTGCCACACAAGCAAACAACAACGATGCCAAAATAACTGTAAAGATTTTTTTCATAATTGTTACAATTTGTATATTAATTATTAGAAACCACTTGACAAGCCTCTGATAATGCCGGCAGACTCAAGGTCCTTACGCAAGTTGTCCTTATAGACACTTACAACCACTCCAACTTTGTATTCCTTGCCAACCTTTACAACTTCAGGAACACCTGTGGCACTGCCATATTTCTGAAAATCACCGCCGTCAGCAAAAAATCTGTTAAAGAAATCCTCTTTTGCTGATTGAACTGAAGGGTCAGTAACCATTGCACGTTGTGTGGCACAACCTCTGCCACCTGCAACACCTTTGAACATCACTCCGTGAACAGCATTCTTAACAGCCTGATTTGTAGCGGTAGCCTGCTTTTTGGAGTAACTCCATACCTTAACAAGATATGTGCCTGCAGTACCTGTACCGGCACACTCAATTTCATAACGCCACTTTTGGGTATCCTTGTCGGCTTTTGACTTGGATGATGCCATGCAGGCAGTTGAAACTGCCATTGCTGCAATAAGGAACAAAATAATTCTTTTCATATTTTCTATTGATTTAATAATTAAATACAAGATACTTCAACTTGCAAATATAAACAGAATCTGCAAATATTGCAAATTCTGTTTCTTTGACGTTGAAAAATTTTCAAAGTTTAATATAAAAAACCTCCGATAAGAAATATTTTCTTACCGGAGGGGAGATGCTTCGCTTCGCTCAGCATTAATCCTTTACGCAACGCACAGAACGTCCGTATTTCTTATTGCTGCCGGAGTCGTCCAAGTCGTCAACGTAGCAATTGAGGTACCTGCAGTAAGCGTTGTTGATATTGCTCTCATATGGAGTAGCCGACCAGAAACCGATATCTGTACCAACGAAGCACACGCTACTTCCCTCCCCGAAGCCTGCCGGCAAACCCGCAAAACTATAACTGTCTAACCCTTGTGGGTAAGTTTGTGGTGTGCCTTCATCATACCAGCCAGAGGTGGTTTTCAAGTGCTTGCCTGCTGTTTTTGTTCCCTTGCCGTCTGTCTTTTCTATGTAATCTACAAGTGTTTTCCACTCCTCCAATGACGGAATATGCCACCCGTTAGGGCAGACACCCTGACGATTTCCACTGAATGGTTGGGTTCCGTAATCTTCTCCGTTTTCCACTCCTACTGCAGCAGCCCAGTTGTAGATGTAACCCAACTTCTTTATCTGTGCGTCAGTGAGATTATCAGAATAATCGTACTTTTTATCCCACTTGCTCTTGTCTGAGGCATCGGTGTAGTATGGAGTGTAAACAGAACTTTCTGATGTAGGGACAGTGTTGTTTGTGAGCCATGAAGCGTTGTATGCCTCTGACTGAGTGTCATATTTTGAGCAGCGGTAGTTCTCCGCCATCCAAGTCTGTGTACCTATGGTTACCTGTGGGTAGTCTGATGCATTGCACCTCTCACTAGTGGGGTCAATTTTCGGTTCTGGTTCCTTACCATCACCTTTTTTACACGCACTTAGCACCAGCAACGCTCCTGCCAGTGCAATTGAAATAAATTTTACTGTTTTCATAATGATTAATTTAATTTTGTAATTGCTTGATTTTTAGTATTTTGCTCCCCTGCAATAAGTCACACAGAGAGGGTAAAGACTCACTAAAGTACAAAGGTAGAAATATTTTACAATATAAACAAAATGGTTTAGGCAAATTCTACCTCTAAAACGTAAGATTTTCTTTTGGAATCTCAGCACGTTTAATGCACATTATGTAGTATATAGGCATATATGTAACATTGTCTTTTGTATATACTTCCCTCTCATTACACAAAACAATGCCGTTATGTATATTGTACTCCTTGTTTTCAATGAAGCGATTAAGAGCCTTATGAGATGTATAGTCCTTGCCTGATTTAACCTCCACCGGCAATACGGACATTTCTGCTACATTATCCACCAAATAATCCACTTCTCCTTTCTTTGCATTATCATAATAAAAGAGATTATGCCCATGTGCTTTCAGTTCCTGTGCCACAACACTTTCATATACGGAACCTAAGTTTATGCCCTGCTCATCTTTCATAACAGGTGCTATGTTGTATTCAAACAACCGACCCGTAAGCATACCCACATCGTTCAAATAGAGTTTAAGCAGATTTTTATGTACCGATTCTGACAGAGGATACTTTGGATTGGAAATAGCATAAACGGCAATTGCAATTCCCGATGATATAAGATACTCAAACTCATCAGCATACCATTCAAACCTGTCTCCTTTTTTATCTCTAATATCCTTTGCAACTATGCGTTTCTTTTTATTTTCCATCTGTGATACAATCATATCATAAATACGTCTCACCAGAAGTTTTTTTTCTGATTCTTTTTCATATTTGATTGCATCCTCCTTATATAAATTGCGGATTGCTTCCTGCACTTCACGCACTCTTACTATATTGTGCGTTTCAATATAGGTGTTTACAGCATCGGGCAAGCCACCAACTAACAGATATTTCTTAAACTCCCCCATCAGATTGTTATGCTGTGCCTCAGTAAGTGACACTCTCCGTTTGTAACAATCATATATATAATCAATAGCCTCAAAGCTCCAGCCTGCGGCAATAAGCCACTCCTCAAAATCCAACTGATACATCTGCTTACGAATAATACTGCCAACAGGTATGGATGTGGTATTACGAAGTGCTATCCCAAGCAAACTACCACTGGCTATATATGTGAATTTGCCTTCTTCACGCAGAAATTTCAACATGGTCAGATACTGAGGATAATGTTGTATTTCATCAAGGAATATAAGCGTGTCGGACTTTTCACCCAACTTACCTCCTGCCACCATACTCAATGCCAGATAAAACTCGTTTAACTCGTGAATATCGCGGAACAAACCTTCTGTCTCATCATCTTTGATAAAATTTATCTCAATAAAGTTTGAGAAAAGTTTTTTACCTACCTCACGTATTATGTATGATTTACCAACCTGTCTGGCACCCTCAACAATCATTATTCTGTTACTGCCAGAGCGTAAATGAGACTCTATTTCTTTGCTTATTTTCCTGTATAACATACAAAATTACACTTTTACTAATTATTTACAACCGCAAAATTACACTTTTTCAAGAAAATAAGCATAATAAAATTACACTTTTTTCATTTTTCAACAAAAAACCTCCGATAAGAAATATTTTCTTATCGGAGGTTAGATGCTTCGCTTCGCTCAGCATGACGAATGTTCGCTCAGCATGACGAATGTTCGCTCAGCATGACGTGGTGATGACATCACTCACTGTCAACTTATTTAATCCTTTACGCAACGCACAGACGCTCCGAAGTTCACAGGTTCGACATAGCCTTCTTCCATGTAGTCTCTTTTGTAATAGAAATGACCAGTAAAACCGGCGACACCACCGCTGATCTCCACTGAAGAAGTCGTCCAAGAATTGGAAAAGGTGCCAACATCCATCACATGACCATTTTTATAAATACCTGTTGGCAAAAGTGCAAAACTATAACTGTCTAATCCTGGCTTGTAATCTGAGTCTCCGCTGTACCAACCTGATGTTGTCTTTAGATGTTTACCCGCTGTTTTTGTTCCCTTGCCGTCTGTCTTTTCTATGTAATCTACAAGCGTCTGCCACTCCGCCTTTGACGGAATATGCCACCCGTTAGGGCAAATGCCCTGACGATTACCAGTGAATTCAGTTTTCTGTTTCTGTCCATCTTCAACACCTACCGCGGCAGCCCAGTTGTATAGGTAGCCTAACTTCTTTACTTGCTCATCTGTAAGATTTACTCCGTATTTTGTTTTGCTATCGCTATTCCAATTATTCTTGTCTGATTCATCTACATAGTACGGAGTATCCATTTCTCCTTCTGATGCTGTTGGAATGGTATTGTCTGTAAGCCATGAAGCGTTATATGCCTCAGACTGAGTATCATATTTTGAGCAGCGGTAGTTCTCCGCCATCCAAGTCTGTGTACCTATGGTTACCTGTGGGTAGTCTGATGCATTGCACCTCTCACTAGTGGGGTCAATTTTCGGTTCTGGTTCCTTACCATCACCTTTTTTACACGCACTTAGCACCAGCAACGCTCCTGCCAGTGCAATTGAAATAAATTTTACTGTTTTCATAATGATTAATTATTTTAGTTATTAATTATTTTAGTTACTCTGCAAGCAGAATGTTCATAATTTCTACGGCAGCCTTAGATACGCTGGTACCAGGACCAAAGATGGCGGCAACGCCAGCCTTGTAAAGGAAGTCATAGTCTTGTGCAGGAATTACACCACCTGCTATTACTATAATATCCTCTCGTCCAAGTTTCTTTAGTTCTGCAATCACTTGAGGAACCAAAGTCTTGTGTCCTGCTGCAAGTGAAGATACGCCAAGTACGTGAACATCGTTCTCAACAGCCTGCTTTGCACTCTCTGCAGGAGTTTGGAACAGAGGTCCCATATCTACGTCAAAACCGCAGTCTGCATAACCTGTGGCTACTACCTTAGCACCACGGTCATGTCCGTCCTGACCCATTTTGGCTATCATAATACGTGGTTGACGACCCTCTTTCTTAGCGAATTTCGCTACAAGTTCACAAGCCTCCTTGAAGCTTGGGTCTTGATTTGCTGTTGAACTGTACACGCCTGATATTGTTCTAATTGTTGCTTTATATCTACCTACAACCTTCTCACATGCGTAAGAGATTTCACCAAGTGATGCTCTTACTCTTGCAGCCTCTACTGCAAGTTCAAGCAGATTACCCTCACCTGTCTCTACGCACTTAGTAATGGCATCAAGAGCCTTCTTAACGTCAGCCTCATTACGGTTTGCTCTAAGGGCTTTAAGACGCTCAATCTGCTGATTACGAACTGTAGTGTTATCAACCTCAAGAATGTCAATCGGGTCCTCGTGGTCAAGACGATACTTATTAGTACCTACGATGGTCTGAGCACCAGAGTCAATGCGAGCCTGTGTACGGGCGGCAGCCTCCTCAATACGCATCTTAGGAATACCTGTCTCAATAGCGGCAGCCATACCTCCAAGTTTCTCAATCTCCTCAATGTGAGCCCAAGCCTTCTCAGCAAGTTCCTTTGTAAGAGACTCTACATAGTAAGAACCAGCCCATGGGTCTATCTCCTTACATATCTTTGTCTCCTCTTGAATATAAATCTGAGTGTTACGGGCAATACGTGCAGAGAAATCTGTTGGCAATGCAATAGCCTCATCAAGAGCATTTGTATGCAATGACTGTGTATGACCAAGAGCGGCACCCATAGCCTCAATACATGTACGGCCTACGTTGTTGAACGGGTCTTGCTCTGTAAGAGACCAACCTGATGTCTGGCAGTGTGTACGCAGTGCAAGAGATTTAGGATTCTTTGGATTGAACTGCTTAACAATCTTAGCCCACAACATACGAGCGGCACGCATCTTGGCTATCTCCATAAAGTGGTTTGTACCAATAGCCCAGAAGAATGACAGACGTGGAGCAAAAGCATCAATGTCCATACCGGCATTTACACCTGCACGTAGATACTCAAGACCGTCAGCAAGTGTGTAAGCCAACTCTATGTCTGCGGTGGCACCAGCCTCCTGCATGTGATATCCTGAAATGGATATTGAGTTGAACTTAGGCATATTCTTTGATGTGTATTCAAATATGTCAGCAATAATCTTCATAGAGAATTTAGGTGGGTAAATATATGTGTTACGAACCATAAACTCCTTAAGAATATCGTTCTGAATGGTACCTGCCATCTCCTCAAGTTTTGCACCCTGCTCCAAACCTGCGTTTATGTAGAATGCCATAATAGGAAGAACGGCACCGTTCATTGTCATAGAGACTGACATTTTGTTTAGAGGTATTCCGTTGAAAAGAACTTTCATATCCTCTACAGAGCAGATGGATACGCCAGCCTTACCAACGTCACCTACAACACGCTCATGGTCAGCATCGTAGCCACGGTGTGTAGCAAGGTCAAATGCAACGGAAAGACCTTTCTGACCCGATGCCAAGTTACGGCGGTAGAATGCGTTAGACTCCTCAGCAGTAGAGAAACCTGCATACTGACGTATTGTCCAAGGACGCATTGGATACATTCCGCTGTAAGGTCCACGTAAGAATGGAGCCAAACCTGCGGCATAATTAAGGAAATCAATGTCTTTGATATCCTCTTTTGTATAAATTGACTTTACAGGAATCTGCTCCGGTGTAAGCCAATCATTCTGGTTAGCACCCTCTGCTTTAGAAGGGGCAACTTTCTTAATATCTATATCATTAAAATTTGGTCTCATACTTCAAGATTTTTTTGTCGATTCACCGATTAACCGATTAACCGATTCACCTATTTATATACCTAATTTATCGTTAAATGATTTTAGAGTTTCAAGAACATTGCAACGTACATGGATGAAGTTCTCTATACCCTCTTTCTGCAAATCCTCCATACAAGCAGGAGCACCTGCAACTACAAAAATCTCTTTACCGCCTATAGCCTTAAATGCAGGAACGGCAAGTGTTGCATACTCATCATCGCTTGAGCAAAGAACTATAATGTCTGCCTTAGCCTTGCGAGCAGCCTCTACACCAGCCTCTACGGTGTCAAATCCAAGGTTATCAATAACCTCATAACCTGCACATGCAAAGAAGTTGCAAGAGAATTGTGAACGTGCAAGACGCATTGCAAGATTACCAATGGTAAGCATAAATACCTTTGGACGCTTACCTGACTTCTCTACTGCAAGACGCAAAGCCTCAAACTGCTCTGCGGCACGGTTCTTAGGCAATGTCTCAAGTTCTGCCTCAGCACAGCAGCATTTGCATTTGCAATCACCCTTCTTCTCTATTTTAGAAGCGGCAGTCTCATTAAAGTTAGGGAATTGGTTTGTACCAAGCAGTGTCTCCTTACGTGAAGCAACTGCTTTCATTCTGCCTGCGGCAATCTCCTTAACGGCATTTACAATAGAGCCATTCTCTACAGCGGCAAAGAATCCGCCACCGTTCTGAATCTCAAGGAATATCTTCCAAGCCTGCTCTGCAACCATAGCGGTAAGGTTCTCAAGATAATAAGAACCTGCGGCAGGGTCAACAACCTTATCAAAGTGAGACTCCTCTTTAAGCAGTAACTGCTGATTACGGGCAATACGCTCTGAAAAATCATCAGCAGCCTTGTATGTAATGTCAAACGGACGAACTGTCATTGAGCATACACCACCAAGAGCGGCACTCATAGCCTCTGTCTGAGAACGAAGCAGGTTAACATGAGCATCAAACAGTGTCTTGTTAAATGTAGATGTTACAGCGTGAATGCACATCTTGGCGGCACAATTGCAAGATGGTTTGTAAGCCTCTACTATCTTAGCCCAAAGCAGACGTGCGGCACGGAATTTTGCAATCTCCATAAAGTAGTTGCCACCTATGCCAAAATTAAACTTAATGGCACAGCCTGCCTCTTTAGCATCGATGCCTGCCTCTGTAAGCATCTCCATATATTGGTTACCCCAAGCAAGAGCGTAACCAAGTTCCTGTGTGGCATAAACACCTGCATTGCAGAATACCTTAGGATTAACGCCTACTGTACGGAACTTAGGAAGTTTCTCTCCCGCCTTAACTGCGGTGGCTATAAATTCAGAAACCTCAGCGGCAGAGTATTTTCTGCCCTTGCGTAACATTCTCTTTATAGGGTCAACATTTATAGAACCTTGAACCTTAGCGGCATCAAAACCGTTATTCTTAAAGAACTCACAAAGCAAATCTACAAGTTCTGCTGTCTTGTGCATGCAAACCTTAAAGTTAAGCTCCACCTTCTCTGCATCAATGCCTTTCAGCAATGTGGCAATGTATGAGGCACTCAACTCCTCTGCACTAAGTTTGAAACCTAAAGAGTCAACGCCTTTTGTAAGTATGTCCAATGCCTTTTTGTTAGCATCGGCGGCACCCAACTGCTTAACGTTAATGTTCTGACGTACACGCCAAACATTACTCTCTTTAACACCACGCACAAACGGGAACTGACCCGGTGCACTCTCTGTAGTCTGTAAGCCCTCCAAGTTCTCCTGACGGTAGAAAGGCATTACATTGAACCCTTCAGGGGTACGCCAAACCAACTTCTTGTTGAAATCGGCACCCTTCAGGTCCTCAGTGATTTTAGCCATCCACTGCTCTGTTGTAATGGCAGGGAAATCCGCTAAAAAGTTCAATTTGTTAGCCATAATTATATAATTAAAAGTTGAAAATTAAAATTTGAAAATGATTAGAGTGCAAATTTACGCAATTATTTTAAGTATTCAAATAAATTTATAATCTTTTCTAGTCATCACTGTCCACTGTCAACTGTCAATTGTCCACTTTTTTTGGCAAGTATTCTGCTTGCACATTCTGCATCGCTCCCCAAATGCTGTATCGGGCATCCTTGTTAAGTTTTTCCAACTCTGAAAGTATGGTTTTCATATCGGCACGGTTGGAATCATTCTCATACGGACAGTTTTTAATCTGTTTTCTAAAGCCTTTAATTAATGCAAACTGCTGTAGTTCACTCTCTCTGATAAGGCATAGCGGACGTATTATGGAGAAATCCATCTTCTTCATTTTCAGCAGCGGAGGCATAGTGGCAAAAGCCCCTTGAAACGTGAGGTTCATGAGCAGAGTCTCTATAATGTCATCTTGATGGTGCCCTAATGCTATTTTAGTACAACCTAACTCCGATGCGGTCTCAAACAGTTTCTTACGCCTGTTCCATGAGCAGAGAAAGCAAGGAGACTTGCGTGTATCTGTAGATTGGTCAAATTCCGTTTCAACTATATGTAGGGGGATGTCAAAACCGTTACAATAGTTTTTAAGATACTCAATGTCTGACTGATACGGTATATTCCTTACAATAATATGTGCCGCCTCAACACTAAACTTAGGCTTAAGAATTTTCATTCTTTCAGCAAAGAAATCCACTAAGGCAAGGCTGTCTTTCCCACCCGATAACCCAATAAGAATCTTATCGCCGTCTTCAATCAAGGCATAATCCTTCAACGCCTTTGAGAATTTGCCACGCAAGTGATATATAAAGGATTGTTCAGTTTCCATTTAGTTTTTGTTTGGAATGACAAAAATACAAAGAAAACGGGATATAAAAAAATCCTTGTTGAGACAACCTCAACAAGGATGTTTAAAGATCTCTCGCTTCGCTCGAGATGACGATGGAGAGTTTACCTCACTGTCAACTATCCACTGTCAACTATCAACTATTTAGCAACCTCAACGCCCATAATGTTTCTGATAATGTTATCAGCACCAACAATTCTTAGCTGCCAATCTTGGTTGAAGTACTTAGCAACAGCAGGTGCCTCTTCTGCAGGAGCATTACCATCAGTTGGTGTATCATTATAGAAGAGAACGTTTGTCATAAACATTTCAGTTGGCATATTAGCCCACTTAACTTGGAAGATATTGTCTGAAATTATACCTTCAAACTCTTCAAGACTGATATCAACTGTATTCCACTCATTCTCTACAAGTCCGTTTGTTATAATCAGTTTTTCTCCAGGATTACCCCAAATAGGAGTAAACTCTATGGATGTACCTGAAAGCGGATATACGTCAAAACGTACATTAGTCATATCTGTAACATCAAGTGTTTGGTTAAGTTCCCAGCCAAGATAATTGGCATTTGACAAATGGTATGCATTACCACCATCACTTAATTTTACAAGTTCTGCTGATGTTGATTGTCCCCAACTGCCAATATTAAATGTTGTAGCGGCTGTGTAGCTGTCAGAGAAAATTGATATTACATCCTCTTCTGCGTATGAAGGTGCCTCTGGAGAGTCAGGTGTAGCAAGGGTTGTAACCTTAAGTGATATACCGTCTGTAACATTGCCTGAAGGGTCAGATGCATAAACTGACAATGAATAGTCTTTACCAGACTCCAAATTTATAACATCAAATGTCTTTTCAACACCTGCTATGCCGTTTGCAGTAGCAATTATAGCACCACCCTCTTTAACAGTGTAGATAATTTCACCGCTTTCATCTTCTGCGTATGCCTTGATTGTAACTGAGCCGTATGAAACGCCGGTTACTTCAGCAGAGAAGTTTTCAGGTGCATCCTCATCCTCTTTAGGTGCCTGAGTTGTATAGAAATAGATGTCATTCAACCAGAATGTCTGTTCCTGAACATTGTCTATCTTAATTTGGTAAATATTAGACCAATCTACACCGGCAAACTCTGACAATGCTATATCAATATAATTCCACTCACCGCCAACAATGCTCTTGGAAACACCAATCTCCGGACCACCATAAATTGGAACTATACGCATTGAGAATGAATTATCAGCAAATACAGCCATTCTTAAGCCTTCCATATTAGAGCAGTTCAGAGCGAAATCAACAAGACCGAAATATCCAAGAGCGGTGGTTACATATTTCTTTCCGTATGTATCTTGGGTGTATGTTGTACCTGAACCCCAATCTCCAAAACCGCAATCTGCACTGTATGTAGCGGAATAAACTGCCTTAACTTGGTTTGCAGGAAGAGTTGGAGCAATAGGTGCAGCCTGAGGACCTACTTCCGGAGCAGGAGGTTCCGGAGTACCACCATTCTTGTTATAAACAGTAAGGAATCCATCTCCTGTGGCGTAATTAATTGTTACATCGGTGTATTCCTCAGTAAAGGCGTCAATATGAAGAACAACGCCACCACCCTGAACATCAAAATTGCCTTCACCAAGAGAGCAATCAGTAATTCCTGCAGGTACAACCACATAAATACCAGGTGCTGTAGCAAATCCAGGTTTTTGAATATTAACTATCTCCTGAATTCCTTCTCCAGCACATACCTTGTATGTACTATTATACTCTGGCAATGCAGACCCAATATAGGCTTCGCCTGACGGGTCACAATTCATTGCCATCAAAAAACTACTACCAGCAAACATAAACGTACTGGCAATCATTAGTAAAACTTTTTTCATAATAAGTAAATTTTAGGTTAATATTAGGTTAATAAAAAATCTCAAACCAAATTCCACTATACAAAGTTAATTAATTATTTTAAATATATCAAGTTTTTTTAGAATAAAAAATAAAGATCTCTCGCTTCGCTCGAGATGACGAGAGGTGGTCATCCTCACTGTCAACTTTGTTAAGGCTTCGCCTTAACCATGCTCGTCGTGACTCGGCATAATCCAAACGAGTTTGGCTTCTGCCCTCGCTACTCCTCACTGTCCACTGTTACCGCTTCAATGTAAAGTGCCCTGAACGCCTACCTAATTTCTCATCAATAATAATATACCAATAGTCTGTCATAGGCATAGGATGCCCGTTGTATGTGCCGTCCCATTTCTGTTCACTACCCTTACATCTGATTAGCAATTTATTAAAGCGGTCATAAATCTCAACTATGGCGTTTGGATAACAATCTATATTCTTAATAATCCATTCATCATTGAGTCCGTCTCCGTTAGGAGAGAAATATACAGGTATTTCAAGTTCACATTCAGGTACAGGTGGCGGCGGTACAGGTCTTGCTTTAATGATAACCTTAACCATCTGTGGCTCTGATACGCAACCGTCATTATTAACTCCACGCAGGTAAAAATCATAGTCTCCTACTCCCGATATGGTCTTATCCGCTACAGGTTTGGTCATTGCCTGGTCTAAGTAGTATTCCATAACGTCACAATCCTGACTTATTACAGCATCAGGTAAGAAGAATGTGGCTGGCTCCGTTACCTCATTTGGAGTCTGCACCTCAAACTTAGGATATGTGATACTCTCTGTAACATCCACCATTGCCACACCACTGCAACCTGTAAGGGTTTCCTTTACCTCTACAGTGTATTTACCTGCGGTATTTACGGTTATTGACTGTGTGGTCTCTGCCGTACTCCACAAGTACTCCATATCATCAGGCAGGGCTTTTAACACCACCTCTGTATGTGAACATGTAAGGACTGTATTATCAGATTCAATTTTTGCTCCTATCTCTTTATCTTCTGTAACATCAATGTCTGCAACCTTACTGCAACCTGTAAGAGCGTCCTTTACCTCTACGGTGTATTTACCTGCGGCATTTACGGTTATTGACTGTGTGGTCTCTGCCGTACTCCACAGGTACTCCATATCGTCAGGCAGGGCTTTTAACACCACCTCTGTATGCGTGCATGTAAGAATAGTATCATCTGATTCTATCCTGGCATCTATCGGTGGACAACTACAATCAGGTGCTGTAACGGTAGTGGATGAACTGCAATTCCCGTTAGTGGCGGTAATTTTTACATCAACATCTTTAGGTATGCCTGCAAACTTCCAATCATTACCTGTATGAGTAATTTTAGCGGAAGCACAGTCACAAGTAAGAGTTCCTGTATCTACGCTAATGGAAATGGTATAACTCTGTTTGTCAGCACTACACTCTGTTGTGGCAGGCAACACAAATTGCGGCTCCACACAGCCGTTACACCTTACACTTGCAAGGTTTGTTTTAGTATAAATTACGCACTCCTCTATAGGGTCTCCCCTGTAAATTTTCAGAGCATCATCTTCCGTTTTTGCCAATATAACACGGAATGTAGCATTCTCACCCTCAACAGATGTATATTCATACTTATCATTTCCGTATCCGCTGGCTTCATTTACAATGGAGAAAGTGGAACCGCCGTCCGTACTCTTAAGCCACAGGCAGTAAGGTTTGTCAGTACCAAAGAATGTCTGCATATTGCCATCAGGCACTGCTGTTAAGACTGCTGGTTCTCCACACTGTACAGTAGCATCTATCTTTGGATATGCAGCGTATAAATCAACCTTAGCGTTGCACACCGATACGGCAATATCATCAAGCACCACATCGTTGCCATAACCAGCCTCACCTGTATTGTAGATATTAATTATTACACTTGTACTGTTTTCAGGAGCAAATGATGTGCCGTAATTAAGCCAACTCTCCATTCCAAAAGAGTTTACATCGCCCGTCTCTCCCCTGCCTAATACATTGCCTGTAGCAGCATCCACTACCTCAAACATAAAACTTGACGGCAGATTTGACGCGGCTGACAAGTTTGAGGCAAAAAGAGATAGGTTATAATATGTTGATTTACAGAATCCGTCTGCCGGTGTTATGGTCTGTGAATATATAAGCACAGGTGGCTTAACATTCTTTACATTTATAACAAGGAATCCACCGTTAGTATCACCTGTGTGGTCTGTCTTATTTGCAGGCCAGGCACAACAAGACGGACAAGCGTCATTTGAATTTGATACCACCGCATAGCCACCGTCATCAATCTTAGTGGTTATACCAGGCACAAATGAGTGGTTCTTCACATTAGGATTCTGCCATCTGCCCGTACCATTGCCAAAAGTCTCTTTCCATACAGTGGTCTGCTCCGCCAAATAGGTACAGCAAACCTGACCTAACAAATTAAATACTTGGGATTCCTTCTTACTGCCGTCCAACTCCACATACCTATAATACATATTTCCAAGAGTTGCCGTTACACTTATAATATCACCGTCTCCAACCCCCTGTAAATCAGTCCAATCACTATTATTAGGAGAACTTTGCCACTTGAATTTTGTAGCGGTTGTACCTACTGCCATAAGGGTTACATCAGAGTTTTCGCAATAAGTGGAGAACCCGTCAGGAGTTTCAATAGCCCTCTCCATACAACCGTATATGGTCAAATCACTGATTGCTATTGCCGTGCAAGATGACAGAAACCTTGCCTTGATTTCAACTGCAACCACATCGCCTTTCTGTG